>JAYSFH010000227.1:0-4379 GCA_041913405.1 Dongia sp.
CGGGCGCGTGCCGATGGCGCAGCCGCCGGGCAGCGAGACCCGCGCCTGGCCATGGCGGGCCACCAGCGGACCCAGCACCAGCACGCTCGCGCGCATCTTGCGCACCAGGTCATAGGGCGCGGTGGTGTCGTTGACGCCGGCGCCGTTCAGGATCAGCGAGCGCTGCCGGGCGTTGAGCTTGGTCGTCACCTCGGCGCCGTGCTGCACCAGGAGATGCGTCATGGTGCTGATGTCGGCGAGGTCCGGCACGTTGTCGAGCCGAACTTCCTTGTCGGTCAGGAGGCAGGTCGCCATCAGCGGCAAGGCGGCATTCTTCGCACCGCTGATCGGGATCTGGCCGCGCAGCGGCCGGCCGCCCCGTATTCTGATTCTATCCATCGGAGTCCAATCTCGGGAAAAGAGTCGCGCGGGTTGTAACCAAGCTGAACCGGCGGCTCAAGGTTTCGGATCCCGCCGCGCGCGGGTTTGGGCCTTCCGACGCAGGAGATTCTGGCGCAAGGCCTCGGCCTCGCGCCGGCGGCGCTCCTCTGTAGAGTCGGATTGCGGCGTGGGTTTGGCCGGCTGCGCCGGGCGCGGCTGTTCGGGCTTCTGGCTCAGGGTACGGACTCCGCTGCATCAACGGAGCGAGCCTTGCCTGTTCAGCGCGTCATGTCAACGCGTTGATCCTGAAAGATTAATTCGAATGCCGGCGGTCAGTGCGCTGGGTGGGCCGCGGCCCTGCGCCGGGCCGAACGCTCGGACTGAAACCGTATGAAAGCCCGGATATCGGCCTTATGCTGCTTCCGCTGGCGTCGCTTGCTGAACCAGGATTTAAGCTTGGACATGCGAATCACCCCTCCCGAGCGCCCGGCCCTCTGGTACCGCCCGGTGGTGACGAAAGCATGACCATATCTTGGCAAGCCTATGAAAACGCCTGGGAAAACCGGGGATTGCCGGCAAATGGCTTGGTCACGTCATAGCGCTTGCGATCCCGGGCGGCCGGTGGCATGTTCCGCCCGCTTTTCACCGGCCCGGTCTTTGGGCCTGGTTCCGCTGCCGTAGCTCAGGGGTAGAGCACGTCCTTGGTAAGGACGGGGTCGGAGGTTCAATTCCTCTCGGCAGCACCAGTCTTCTTCTCCAAAGAAATCATTCGCGGCGCCGCTGGAATCCGTTCCGGCGCGGTCAGGGCATTTCCGCGCGGTTTGCATGCAACAGCCACCCCACTGCCGGGTTGATTCATCAACGGCTGCAAGCAGAGACGAAGCGGATGAATGACATGGACCAGAATCTGAAGGGAGCGGCGCTTCCGAGCGTCTACCGTGCGGCGGATGGATCCGGCGCGGGCGCGCCCCGCGACGAAGATCCGCGCCGGCCCGGAATCGAGCTTGGTGACATGCTCGAGATGGGCCTCGAATCCCTCCTCATGCATTTCCGGCGAAAACCCGACGCCAAGGTTACCGCCGACAGGGCCACCCCACCGGACCGGAACCGATCGGACCTCGGGAGTTAGTTCCCGCATGGCGGACGCAAAGACCGTGATGGTCGTAGATGCCGATATCCTGGCGCGCATGGCGATCGCCGATTACCTGCGGCAATGCGGCTACAAGGTGATCGAGGGCGCGAGCGGCGCCGAAGTGCGCGCGGTCCTGGGTGACGGCCACCAGATCGACGTGCTGCTGATCGACCTGCAGCTGCAATCCAGCGAGGACGGATTCACCCTCGCACGCGAGATTCGCAATGAATATCCCGACATCGCCGTCATCCGCACGTCCGGGGCCGCCAAGCTGGCCGATGAGGCCGCTGATCTCTGCGACGACGGGCCGCTGCTGAAGCCCTATCACCCGCAGGAGCTGCTGCGCAGGATAAAGGCGCTCCGGCAAGCCGGCGACTAGCCTAGAGCAGCTGCTTGATCAGACGGCTGAGCGTTTCGAGGTCGTAGGGCTTGGCGAGAAAATGCGTGACAGCCCCGGCCGCAGCGGCGTTGCGCAGGTCGCCCGAAGTCAGCACCACCTTCACGTCGGGAAATTCCTTGGCGATCCATAGGGCGAGCCTGATTCCGTCCATGCCCGGCATGTTGATGTCGGAGAAGACCACCTCGATCGGCTCGGAGGCACGGAGCAGCGTGCGCGCCTCCTCGGCGTCAGCGGCTTCCAGGACCCGATGGCCCGCGTCCCGCAGGTGATCGGCCGCCGCCATGCGAATGAGGATGTCATCCTCGACCACCAGGATCGTCGATTTCCGAAACGCGCCGTTCTTCGCATGCAGCTCGGAATCGGCTCCGTTCGCCCCACCTGCGGACGAAGGTTGTGATTGAGAGAAGTGGAGCGGATCAGATCGGACGGCGAAACCACGCATGATATTCCCCAGAGTCTCGGCCTCCGGCTCCCGCATGCCTGTGCCGCGCCCCTATCCAACATGGGGCGGCGCGCTTCGTTCCCCGCCTGTCTGAGAATAAATAACTACTCGGTCGCGAGCAGAGCCTGGGCGGCGTGAAACTCGATGTTGTCCGGAGAGCAGAGGTCGTGGGCCTGCTCCAGCCCGGCCCGGGCGGCAGCCGGATCGCCGGAAATCCGTGCCAGTACCGCGGCATAGAAGGTGGCTTCGCAGGCCTGTTTCCCGGCCGTCTGCGGGTCGGGATCGGCGGCGGCGGCGCTGAGTTCGGCGGCCGGGATCTCGCCGCGGACGAAGCGTACCACTGGGCCGGGCCATTGCTGAAGATCAAGCCCCGCCAGACCGGATTCCAGCGCGCCGTCGTCGTCCACCGGCTGCCGCTTCCGGGTGAGCGCGAGCCACAGCACAGCATAGGGTGCCTGGGCCGAGGCCTGGATCACGGCGGCGAAATCGGCCGCGGCCTGCGCGTCGTCACCGGAGACATAGGCTACAACGCCGCGGCCGAGATGCAGCCGCGGCTGGTCCTGGATCGCAATCGCCTGGCTGAAGTCGCCGAGCGCCCCCGCTTTGTCGCCGCCGGCGAGACGGGCCCAGGCGCGATCGACATAGCCGGGGACGAAGCCCGGCTCCAGAGTGAGTGCGTAGGAAAGATCAGCGAGGCCGCCGCTGCTTTCGCCCTTCTCCAGGCGGTAGCCGCTGCGCTGCCGATAGACATCGATGGAATCGGGGCGGAGCGCGAGGGCGGCATCGAGATCGGCGATGGCGCGGTCGAGGTCGCCGCTGCGGGAATAGGCGGTCGCGCGCCGCGTCAGCGCGCCGACCCGCCAGACATCGGGTGCATCGGGATGGCCAAGGGCCCGGCTGCAGAAGTCGAGGATCGGGGCGGTGTCGCCGTTGGCGTCGGCGGCCTGGCATTGCAGCATGTCGTTGGAGAGTTCCGCCGCAACCGGCTGAGCCGCGACCAGCGCTTCCGCCCGCGCCGTCACCACTTCGATCGAATCCGGCGGACACAAAGTCTGGGCATGGGTGAACCCATCCTTGGCCACGCCGGTGCGGCCGTCGACCAGGGCGCGGGCGGCGATGAAGAAGGCCGCCTGACAGGCGCGCGCGTTGGAAACGGCCGGGTCCGGGTCGGCCAGGCTCACCTCCAGCTCGACCTCGGAGATATGGTCCAAGTAATACTGGATGAGTGGGCCCGGCCATTGCGTGAGATCGCGACCGGCGATCTCCGCGCTGAGTGCTGTCCGCGCGTTCCGACGGCTGGCCTGAAGCGTCAGGTTCTTCCAGAGCAGCGCCCGCAGCGCATCGTCACTGTCCGGCGCCGCCGTCCGCAGCGCCTGGTCGAACAGCGGCAGCGCCGCGGCATCATCGCCTTCGAGGTGCACCGCAATGCCTTCGCGCAGCTTCCCTTCGGATTCGCCGGTGGTTTCCGGCGGCGCGCGGCGAACGACCTCCGCATAGTCGCGGATGGCGGCCGCCGCATCGCCCTGCATGGCATGCGCCGTCGCGCGCATGTCGTAAAAAGCGACCGTGTCGGGCCGCAATTGGAGCGCGCGATCGAAATCCGGGACGGCCGCCGCCGGCTCGTTCCTGGCGATATGCGCGAGGCCGCGGTTGATCAGGGCCGCGACGGTCGGCGCCTCACCCAGATGACCGCCGTCCAGAGCACGGCTGCAGAGCTCGACCGTCGCATCGGCATCGCGGCGCTTCGCGGCATCGATGCAGCCGGCGATATCCGCGTCGCCGGCCGCACCCGCTGCGTCTTCGCCCGGGGGCAGGACGGTATCGGCCCGAACCTCAGCCGGGGCCAGCAGCAGCAGGGCCGTGAGCGCCGCCAGGGGAAACCGCATCGCCAGCTCCTGATGGGAAAGGTTCGGCTTCTCTAGAGAAGCCGGCCCGCCCGGTCAATGCGCGCAGGCCAAGCCAATGCCCCTGTCGCGGTGGGGGGATTCCGGGCCCGCTGCGACTTCGCGTCAGCTTGCCGTCGCGCTGCCCGATGCCTTTATCTT
>JAYSFH010000227.1:4389-6467 GCA_041913405.1 Dongia sp.
AAGCCAGATCGAGGATCTGGTCACCACTTTCTATGCAAAGATCCGTAAGCATCCGAGCCTCGGCCCGATCTTCGAGCGGGTGATCGGCGACGACTGGACGCCGCATCTGAAGCTGATGTGCGATTTCTGGTCCTCGGTCATGTTGACCACCGGCCGCTACAAGGGCCGGCCGATCCCGGCCCATGTGCGCATCAACCAGCAGCACCAGCAAAGCCCGATCGCGCCGCAGCACTTCGCCGAGTGGCTGAGCCTGTTCGAGGCGACGGCGAAAGAGCTGTTCGCGCCCGACCTCGCGGCCAGCTTTGTCGCAAAGGCGCGGCGGATCGCCGAGAGCCTGAAGCTCGGTTTTGCCTTTCACTCCCCGACGCCCGAGATCTGGGCCGACCTGCCGCCGCGCGCCATCCCGCTGACCACGGTCCGCTAGTCGCCTCTTGAACCCGGGCGCGGCTTCGGCGAGGCTTGGCCTTCCGATCGCGAACACTCCGGGGGAGCCGCCATGGCCAAGAAGCATGATCCGTTTTTCGTCCATCTCTGGGACGAGCTGACCAGCGCCGATATCCTGCAGCGCGCCGATGTCCAGAAGTGGCTGGACGTGCCGGCCCAGGTCCAATCGCAATTCATAGAAGCCGCCAAGCGGGCCATGAACGCCGCGCTCGGCGTCGCCCAGCCCAAGCGCAAGGCCGCCAAGAAAAAGGCGCCCAAGGCCAAGGCGAAACCGAAGGCCAAAGCCAAGAAGAAGGCGGCGAAGAAGAAGTAGTAGCCGCAGCGGCGGACCTCGACCCAAGGAATCCCAAATGGAATTGCGTGCGCTCGGCAGCAGCGGCCTCAAGGTCTCGCCGGTCTGCCTCGGCGGCAATGTGTTCGGCTGGACCGCCGACGAGAATGCCTCCTTTGCCGTGCTCGACGCCTTCTTAGGCTCCGGCGGCAACTTCATCGACACCGCCGACGTCTATTCCACCTGGGTCCCGGGCCACCAGGGCGGCGAGTCCGAGACCGTGCTCGGCCGCTGGCTGAAGAGCCGCGGCAATCGCGACAAAGTGGTCCTGGCCACCAAGGTCGGCTCCGACATGGGGAACGGGCGGAAGGGCTTGAAGGCCGCCTACATCGCCCAGGCGGTCGAGGATTCCCTCCGGCGATTGCAGACCGACCGCATCGATCTCTACCAGTCGCATCGCGACGATCTCGAGACGCCGCAGGAAGAGACGTTGGAGGCCTACAGCAAGCTGATCAAGGCCGGCAAGGTGCGGGCGATCGGCGCTTCCAACTTCACCGCGGAACGCCTCGCCGCGGCGCTGGCTCTGAGCGCCAAGCACGGCCTGCCGCACTATGAAAGCCTGCAGCCGGAATACAACCTCTATGAGCGCGCCGGCTACGAGGCGGCGCTGGAGCCGCTCTGCGAGAAGGAGAAGATCGGCGTCATCGGCTATTTCGGCCTGGCTTCCGGCTTCCTCACCGGCAAGTACCGTTCCGAAGCGGATCTCGGCAAGAGCGCGCGCGGCGAGGACATCGCCCAATACCTGAACCCGCGCGGCTTCCGCATCCTGGCGGCGCTGGACCAGGTCGCGGCCGAGACCAAGTCAACGCCGGCGCAGGTCGCGATCGCCTGGCTGATCGCCAGGCCGAGCGTAACCGCGCCGATCGTCAGCGCAACCAAGGTCGAACAGTGCCGGGATCTGATCGCGGCAATGCAGCTGAAGCTCTCAGCGGGACAAGTGGAGGCGTTGAACCGCGCGAGCGCGCCTTAGCTGCTGGGGATCGTGAAGGCGCCGAACAGGCCGACCAGGCCGACGATGATGAGATAGAGCGCCACGACGTAGTTGAGCAGCCGCGGCACGATCAGGATCAGGACACCGGCGATCAAGGCGATCAGCGGCTGGACAATGTAGATATGGCCCATCATCAGGGCTGGCTCCTCTGTGGTGATGACGTGCTGCGCTACGGCGTCAGGGGTGCGACCGCCTGGCGGTCGATCACCTCGGTCGGCTGCAGGCCGAGCGAATCCCGATAGGCATTGAGCGCATCGATCGTGCGCTTGCCCGGTCGGCCATCGGCGGTGCCCGGGTCGTAGCCGAGGGCCT
>JAYSFH010000228.1:0-5684 GCA_041913405.1 Dongia sp.
ATCTTCGGGTAGTTCTTGGGGATCGTTGCCTCGCAGCGCTCCCCCGGGGCGTTCCCGCCCCGGGGGATGCCGTGGTCTAGACTAGCACAAGGTTCGGCAGGAACTTACTGCCAGCGCTTGATCAGCTCGTCATAGGCGATGGTCTCGCCCTGGGGCTTCTCGTTGTTGAGTTTCGCCCAAGGAGCGTGGTCCTTGCTGAGCCACTTGGAGGGATCTTCCTCCTTGTTCAGGCGCGGGCCGCAGCCGTGATAGACCTGCTGCTGCTCGTCGGCCTGCTGCATGCGGGCCATTACCTGGTCCATCTGGCCGGCCAGGCGGTCCATGGCTTCCTGCGGGGTGAACGCACCGGAGTTGACGTCACCGATGTTCTCCCAGAACAGCTGGGCGAGCTTCGGATAGTCGGGCACGTTGACGCCGGTCGGAGTCCAGGCCACGCGGTCGGGCGAGCGGTAGAACTCGATCAGGCCGCCCAGTTTCGGCGCGCGCTCGGTGAACGAAGCGTGCCGGACGGTGCTGTCGCGGATGAAGGTGAGACCGACATGGCTCTTCTTCACATCGACAGTCTTCGAGGTGACGAACTGGGCGTAGAGCCAGGCCGCCTTGCGCTGCGGAACCGGAGTCGAGTTGAACAGCGTCCAGGAACCGGCGTCCTGGTAACCGCGCTGCGAACCTTCCTTCCAGTACGGGCCATGCGGCGACGGGGCCATCCGCCAGAGCGGGTTGCCGGCATCGTCCACGGTGTTGTTGCCAGAGCTCTTCGGGGCCACCATCGACGCAGTGAAGGCGGTGTACCAGAAGATCTGCTGGGCCACGTTGCCTTGCGAGAGTGCAGGGAGCGACTGGTAGAAGTCGAGGTCGGCGGCACCCGGAGGCGCGTATTTGCGGAGCCACTCATCCCACTTGGCGACCGCGTAGACCGCCGCCGGGCTGTTGGCACCGCCGCCACGGCTGACCGAGGCGCCGGCCGGGTTGCAGGAACCCTTCTCCATGCGGATGCCCCACTCGTCGACCGGGCGGCCGTTCGGAGAACCGACATCCGCTTCGCCGGCCATCGAGAGCCAGGCGTCTGTCATGCGCCAGCCGAGATCCGGCGCGCGCTTGCCATAGTCCATGTGGCCGTAAACGCGGACGCCGTTCACTTCCTTCACGTCCTCGGTGAAGTACTGCGCGATGTCCTCATAGGCCGACCAGTTCACCGGCACGCCGAGCTCGTAGCCGTACTTCTTCTTGAAGCCTTCCTTGATCTTCGGATCGTCGAACCAGTCCTTGCGGAACCAGTAGAGGTTGGCGAACTGCTGGTCCGGGAGCTGCCAGAGCTTGCCGTCGGGGCCGGTCGTGAACGACTTGCCCATGTAGTCGTCGATGTCGATGCCCGGGTTGGTGACGTCCTTGCCTTCGCCCGCCATCCAGTCGGTGAGGTTGATGGCGCTCTGCAGGCGCGAGTGGGTGCCGATCAGGTCGGAGTCGTTGATGTAGCCGTCGTAGAGATTGCGGTTGGTCTGCATCTGGGTCTGCACCGCCTGCACGACTTCGCCTTCGCCGAGCAGCTGGTGGTTGACCTTGATCCCCGTGATCTCTTCGAACGCCTTGGTCAGGACCTTGGATTCATATTCGTGGGTCGGGATGGTCTCCGACAGCACGTTGATCTCCATGCCCTTGAACGGCTCGGCGGCCTTGATGAACCACTGCATCTCCTTCAGCTGCTCTTCTTTCGAGAGCACCGAAGGCTGGAACTCGCTGTCGATCCACTTCTTGGCCGCGGCCTCATCCGCAAACGCAGGAGCCAACCCCCACGCGAGCAGCAAGGCGGCGACCGATACGCTTCGATGTAGCGTAGTCATGATCGTTTCCTCCACTAGTGCGCGTTGCTGTTTGCGCCCGGCTCCTGCGCACGATCCGAACCGGACGTCGTTTTCCGCCGCCGCATGACCCGCATCACGCGGCGGAAGAAGCACTCATCCCCATCCAAGACGGCGTTCCGACGCGCCGCCTATCCCGCTCTCGCAGCCTCCGGCTGCCCGGCCCCGCTCGGCATCGCGGCTTCCAGGGCCGCGCGCTCCTCGGGGCGCATGTGCAATCCCAGCTTCGAGCGCCGCCAGAGCACGTCCTCGGCGGTCATCGCCCATTCCTCGGCTTTGAGGTAGTCGACCTCGCGCTCGTAGAGACCGGCGCCGTAGTTGCGTCCCATGTCGTTCAAGCCCAGCGCGCCGCCGATCACCTTCTCGATCCTGGTCCCGTAGGCGCGCGCCAGGCGCCGCACCGTCGCCGGCGGCAGCCAGCTGAAGCGCCGGGTCTGCTGCGCCACGAAGGCTTCGAAATCCGCATCGGCGATCTCGCCGCCGGGGAGGGTCGCGTCCTTGGTCCAGTCGCCGCCCGCCTTCGGGAAGAAGGGCTTGAGCTTCTGCAGCGCATGCTCCGAAAGCCGGCGGTAGGTGGTGATCTTGCCGCCGAAGACATTGAGGAGCGGCGCCTTGCCGCCGTTCTCCTCGAGATCGAGCACGTAATCGCGCGAGACCGCGGAGGCGGATTCGCTGCCGTCCTCGTCGAACAGCGGGCGCACGCCGGAATAGGACCAGACCACGTCCTGCGGCGTCATCGACTTCGCGAAATGCCGGTTGACCACGTCGCAGAGATACTGCGTTTCCTCGCCCGAGATCGCGACCTTCGCGGGATCGCCTTCGTAGGGCACGTCGGTGGTGCCGACCAGGGTGAACTTGCCCTCATAGGGAATGGTGAAGACGATGCGCCGGTCGGCATTCTGCAGGATGAAGCAGTGGTCGCCGTCGTAGAGCTTGTCCACGACGATGTGGCTGCCCTTGACCAGGCGCAGCGTCGCCTTCTGCTTCTGCGAGAGTGCCCCGGTGATGAACTCGCCGGCCCAGGGCCCGGTCGCGTTGACCAGCGCCCGTGCTTGAAGCGAGCGCGTCTCGCCGTTGTCGGACCGGAGTTCTACGCGCCAGAGATCGCCCTCGCGCTTGGCCGATGTAACAGTGGTGCGGGTCAGGATCTCGGCGCCGCGCTCGCGCGCGTCCACGGCGTTCAGCGCGACCAGACGCGCGTCGTTGACCCAGCAATCGGAATATTCGAAGCCGACGTCGAAGCCGGGCTTCAGCCCGTTGGAATAGGGTTTCTCCTTGAGCGAGATCCGCTTCGAGCCGGGCAGGCGCTTGCGGCCGCCCAAGTGGTCGTAAAGGAACAGGCCGATCTGGATCATCCAGGCCGGCCGCAGAGTCTTCTCGTGCGGAAGAACGAACCTGAGCGGCCAGATGATGTGCGGCGCGGATTCGAGCAGCACCTCGCGCTCGCTGAGCGCCTCGCGCACCAGCCGGAACTCGTAGTATTCGAGATAGCGCAATCCGCCGTGGATCAGCTTGGTGCTGGACGACGAGGTGGCACTGGCGAGATCGCGTCGTTCCACCGCGGTCACCGTCAGGCCCCGCCCGGCGGCGTCGCGCGCGATGCCGATCCCGTTGATCCCGCCACCGACGACGAGGAGATCGCGCACATCACGGCCGTTCACGCCCCAAACCCCGCAATGCCGAAGCCTTGGAGCCGGGCGCGCACCAGCCGACGCGTCGTCAATTTGCTGAAGCCTGCCATCGCCTCCCCACGTCCGCCATTCTCGAACCAGGAGTCCGGTGGCGGTTTTCGAAAGCTAACAGTGCGGTCCTAGGTTCGCAATCGAAAATGAGATCGTTAATTTTGCGCGATTGCGAAAAGTTACAGTTCGAAGTCGCTGCATCGCACAAGATCGTTTTCCTGCGCGGGGTTAGGTCAGATTTTTGTCAGGATCAGTCGACGGTGTAGAGCCGGACGTCGTGCTTTTCGATCTGGTCGAGCACCAATTGCGGCGGTTTGCGATCGGTGAAGAAGGCGTCGAGCATACCGATATCGCCCAGCCGCACCATCGGCTTGCGCTCGAATTTCGTATGGTCCGCGACCAGGAACACCTGGCGCGAATTCTCGACGATCGCCTGGGAAACCCGCACCTCGCGATAGTCGAAATCGAGCAGCGAGCCGTCGGCGTCGATGCCGCTGATGCCGATGATCCCGAAATCGACCCGGAACTGGGAGACGAAGTCGACCGCGGCTTCGCCGACGATGGCGCGGTCCAGGGGCCGCACCACGCCGCCGGTGATGATCACCTCGACCGAAGGGTTCTCGCACAGGATCGAGGCCACCTGCAGGTTGTTGGTGATGACCCTGAGCCGCGAGTGCTTCAACAGCGCCCTGGCCACCTCCTCGTTGGTGGTGCCGATGTTGATGAAGAGGGAGGAATCGTTCGGGATATGCTGGGCGCAGAGTGCGGCGATCCGCTGCTTCTCGGTCAGCTGCTGCACCTGGCGGGTGGTATAGGCGGTGTTCTCGACGCTCGAGGCGAGGCCGGCGCCGCCGTGATAGCGCGAGACCATGTCCTGGTCCGAGAGCTCGTTGATGTCGCGGCGGATGGTCTGGGGTGTCACGTTGAAATGCTGCGCCAGGGCGTCGATCGACATGAAGCCGCGCTGCTGCACCAGTTTGACGATGCTGGCATGTCTCTCTTCGCGCTGCATGGATCGCTTCCGGCCGGTGACAATCGAAACGGCATCTTGCCACCGGGATTGCGAAACCGAAAGCCGGCCTTTTCGCCCGGTTCGAAATCGCGTATCGATGGGAAAAGCCGCCGATAGCTTGCACGGGCAGGGGAGAGACGATGGCGACCAGGGACCTCATTCTTTCGATCGACCAGGGCACCACCAGCACGCGGGCGATCGCCTTCACGACCGGCGGCGATGCCGCGGCGACCGCGCAGAAAGCGCTGCCGCAGATCTACCCGGCCGACGGCTGGGTCGAGCATGACCCGGAAGAGATCTGGTCGGCGACGGTCGAGGTCTGCCGCAAGGTGCTGAGCGAGGTCGGCGCCGAAAGAGTGGGCGCCATCGGCATCACCAACCAGCGCGAGACCGCGGTCATCTGGGACCGGAAGACCGGCAAACCGATCCACAACGCCATCGTCTGGCAGGACCGCCGGGGTGCTCCGCTCTGCAAGAAGCTGGTCGAGGCCGGCCACGAGCCGATGATCCAGCAGAAGACCGGCCTGCTCATCGACTCCTACTTCTCCTCGACCAAGATCGCCTGGCTGCTGGAGAACGTCGGCGGCGCCAAGGCGCGTGCCGAGAAGGGCGAGCTCGCCTTCGGCACCATCGACTCCTTTCTGCTGTGGCGCCTGACCGGCGGCAAGGTCCATGCGACCGACATCACCAATGCCTGCCGCACCATGCTCTACGACATCCACAAGAAGCAGTGGGATGCGGATCTCCTGAAGGTGTTCGGCGTGCCGCAATCCCTGCTGCCGGAAGTGAAGCCCAATGCCGGTGTCTTCGGCACCAGCGATCCCGCCACCATTGGCGTGGCGTTGCCGATCGCCGGCATGGCGGGCGACCAGCAGGCCGCGGTGATCGGCCAGGCCTGCCTGAAGCCCGGCATGATCAAGAGCACTTACGGCACCGGCTGTTTCGCGCTGCTGAACACCGGCAATGAAGCCAAGCCCTCGCAGAACCGCCTCTTGACCACCATCGCCTATCAGCTCGGCGACCGCTTTGCTTATGCCGTGGAGGGCAGCATCTTCGTCGCCGGCGCCGCGGTGCAATGGCTGCGCGACGGGTTGAAGCTGTTCCAGGAGGCGGGCGATACCGACAGCCTCG
>JAYSFH010000228.1:5694-6452 GCA_041913405.1 Dongia sp.
TCGCGAAATCCGCGTCGAACACCAGCAATGTCTATCTGGTGCCCGCCTTCACCGGCCTCGGCGCGCCCTATTGGGACCCTGAAGCGCGCGGCGCCATCCTCGGCCTGACGCGCGACACCGGCATCGCCGAAGTGGTGCGCTCGGCCCTCGAAGCGGTCTGCTACCAGACCCAGGACCTGATGGCGGCGATGAGCGCCGACGGCGGCACGCGGCCCACGGCGCTTAGGGTCGATGGCGGCATGGCGCGCAATGACTGGGTGCTGCAGTTCCTGGCCGACATCCTGCAGCTGCCCGTCGAGCGGCCCCATGTCACCGAGACCACCGCGCTCGGTGCCGCCTTCTGTGCAGGTCTCGGCAGCGGGATGATCGCCGACGTGGCGGCGATCGAGAAGACCTGGCGCCCGGACCGGCGCTTCGAGCCGAAAATGACCGCCGCCGAGCGTGACCGGCGCTATGCGGGATGGCAGGATGCGGTCCGCCGCATCCGGCATGGCGCAAAATAGAGAGTGAAATGACCGAACTCGCGACCACCATATCGAAAGGCCTGCTCGGCGAGGAATTCACCGGCCGCAGGGTCTTCATCACCGGCAGCAGCCGCGGAATCGGTGCGGCAGCGGCCCTCGCCTTCGCCGCGCTCGGCGCCAAGGTCGCGATCCACGGCACCAAGGACAGCGACACGCTGAAGGAAACCGCGGCCGCGATCGCCAAGGCCGGTGGTACGCCGCCGGTCGTCGTCATCGCCGACTACCAGGACGCGG
>JAYSFH010000229.1:0-2124 GCA_041913405.1 Dongia sp.
AGCGGCGGGCGGCCGATTGCCGCCTGTTTGCGACACCAGAAAAAGGCCACGCGACATCGGTAAACCCCGGAAATCAGGGGAAATCGGCCGGGGCCTGGGGCGCGAAAACGGCAGCCAAGGTCGCTCATCCGCTAGAGGAAAACCGCCCCCGGTGTCGTTATGACGCCAGTGTTAGCCCTTAAGTCTTGAGGATGAGGCCCATGTCCGTTGCCGAAACCGGTCGTCGCGCTCGTGGTGGCGGTGGCGCCGATGCGCGCCGTGCCCAGCGCCAGAAGCCGAAGCTGGTCCAGAACCCCTACATCACCCGCAAGATTCCGCTGGTGACGGTGCTGGATGAGGAAGGCCTCACCACCATCGAGAACAACGCCGACACCATCCTGCAGGAAATCGGTATCGAGTTCCGCGACGAGCCGGAAGCGCTCGAGCTCTGGAAGGCCGCCGGTGCCGACGTGAAGGGCACCCGCATCCGCTTCCCCAAGGGCCTGCCGCGCTCGATCATCCAGAAGTCGGCGCCGCGCGAGTATATCCAGCACGCCCGCAACCCGGAGCGCTCGGTGAAGATCGGCGGCGACGCCACGGTCTTCGCGCCGGTCTACGGCCCGCCTTTCATCCGCAACCTCGACGAAGGCCGCCGCTACGCGACCATCGAGGACTTCCGCAATTTCGTGAAGCTCGCCTATATGTCGCCCTCGATCCACCATTCGGGCGGCACCGTCTGCGAGCCGGTCGACCTGCCGGTCAACAAGCGGCATCTCGACATGGTCTACAGCCACATCAAGCTGAGCGATAAGCCGTTCATGGGCTCGGTGACCGCGCCGGAGCGCGCCCAGGACACCGTCGAAATGGCGAAGATCGTGTTCGGCGAGAAGTTCCTCGAGACCAACACCGTCATCACCTCGTTGATCAACGCCAACTCGCCGATGGTCTGGGACGGCACCATGCTGGGTGCCATGAAGGTCTACGCCCGCGCCAACCAGGCCTCGATCACGACGCCGTTCATCCTGGCCGGTGCGATGAGCCCGGTCACCGCCGCCGGCACCCTGGCACAGGTCCTGGCCGAGGTGCTCTCCGGCGCCGCGACCAGCCAGCTCTACAAGGCCGGCGCGCCGGTGATCTTCGGCGTCTTCGCCAGCTCGATCTCGATGCAGTCGGGTGCGCCGACTTTCGGCACGCCGGAACCGACCCTGGTCAGCCTCGCGGCCGGACAGTTGGCGCGTCGCTTGGGCATTCCCTACCGCACCGGCGGCTCGCTCTGCGCCTCCAAGGTGCCGGACGCGCAGGCGGCCTATGAGAGCGCGCAGACGCTGCTGCCCACTTTGCAGGCCGGCACCAACTTCGTGCTGCACGGCGCGGGCTGGCTCGAAGGCGGCCTCGCCTCGGGCTACGAGAAGTTCATCATGGATGCCGACCAGCTCGGCATGATGCAGACCCTTGCCAAGGGCATCGACCTCACCGAGAACGGCCAGGCGCTCTCCGCCATCCGCGAGGTCGGCCCCGGCAGCCATTACCTCGGCTGCAGTCACACCCAGGCCAACTTCGAGACCGCCTTCTATCGCTCGTCGATTGCCGACAACAACAGCTTCGAGCAGTGGCAGGCCGAAGGCGAGCAGGACGCCGCCCAGCGTGCCAACAAGATCTGGAAGCGCATGCTGAACGACTACGAGGCGCCGGCGCTCGATCCCGCGATCGACGAAGCGCTGACCGCGTTCATCGCCCAGCGCAAGGCCGCGGCGCCGGACAGCAACGTCTAGGAGAGTCGTCACCCGCTCTAGAACAGCTTGCCGCCCCTTGGCGTCACCATCGTGTAGTCGTCGATGCTGATCGCGTGGGTCACACGCTCGCCGTCATCGGAGAGCGGGAACACCGCCCATTCGAAGACGCGGTCGGCCTTGGCCTGGAAGTCGGTGTAGGAGAGGCCGAACAGCGGCTTTGCCTCTCGATAGAGCCGCTCGTAGATGTGTGTGGTGTCGGCGATGTCATGGGGAGCCCATTCCATCTCGTCGATGAAGCGGCCCTGGACATTGCCGCCGTACAGCCTGCCGACCTCGTTGCCGACCAGGCGGAACTGTATCCGGAACGGCGTGTGCTGGTACTGCAGAACGGAGACGTAGGGCAGCGCGCTGT
>JAYSFH010000229.1:2134-6418 GCA_041913405.1 Dongia sp.
AATCGCCGACCGGCGCGCAGCGCCTCCCAGTGCCTGCGCACCAGGGCGATCATCTCCGAGCGCCCGCTCGGCGCATCGAGATAGAGAATCTCGCCCACCCACTCCTGTTGTTCTCGGGTCATTCCCCGGCGGCACTCTTGGGGTCGGATTCTCCGGCATCGGGAAGCATGTGCCGCTTGATCATCGGCAGCTGGGTGACCATGAACAGGAAGGTGAGCAGGATCGAGCCGATGACCTTGAAGTTCACCCAGAAGTCCTCGCTCTGGGTCCGCCAGACGATCTCATTCAGCGCCGCCATGCCGACACAGAACAAGGCGAAGCGCGCTTCGAGCTTGCGCCACCCGGCATGATCCATCTTGAGGCTGGTCCCCATCAGGCGCTCGATCAGCGGCTTCTTGAACAGCAGCCCGCCCCACAGGATCACGGCGAACAATGCGTAGACCACCGTGGGCTTCATCTTGATGAAGGTGTCGTTGTGGAAGATCAGCGTCAGCCCGCCGAACAGGACGACGATCGCCGTGGTGATGATCGGCGCCCAGGGCAAACGCCGCGTGCGGATGAAACCGATGGCGACCGCGGCCACCGAAGCGGCGATCAGCACCGCGGTCGCCGACATCAGGCCCCAGATCTTGTAGGAGATGAAGAACAGCACGATCGGTCCGTATTCGACCGCGTACTTGATCCAGCCGCCGGGCTTCTGTGCTTCGGGTTTGGGGCTCTGTTGGCTCATTCCGGCAGGCTCGCATGTTCGGGGACGGGTGGGAAGCGCCGGCGCTGGGCCAGGCGCGCTTCGCGATGGGCGATGTAGAGATTGGCGCCGATGATCAAGGCGGCGCCCACCAGCACGGCGACGGTCGGCAAGTCGGCCCAGAACAGGTAGCCGAACAATGTCGCCCAGATCAGGCCGGTGAACTCGATCGGCGCCAGCATCGAGGCCTCGCCGAAACGGAAGGCGCGGATCATGGCCAGCTGCCCCAAAACGCTGGCCAGGCCCTGGACCAGCATCACGCCTGCTGCCTGCCAGCCAACCGGCTGCCAATAGAGGATGCCGGGGACCGCCGCCGCGACGATGGTGAAGGCGGTCGAATAGAACAGCAGGTTGTGCGTGTGCTCCTTGCCCGAAAGACCGCGCAGGGTGAGCAGGATCAGCGAATAGGTGAAAGCCGAGGTGAAGACCAGGCCGATGCCAAGCCCGGTTTGCCCTTGCCAGCTTCCGGTCGGATCGATCGCGACCACGACGCCGGCAAATCCGACCGCCACCGCCGACCAGCGGCGCCAGCCGACCTTCTCCTTCAGCATCGGTCCGGAGAGTGCGGTCACGAAGATCGGCGCCGCGAAGGCGATGACCATGCAATCCGCCAACGGCAGGTATTTCAGCGCGGCGAAAAAGCTCGTCGTGGTGATCAGCACCAGGACGCCGCGAAACAGATGCAGGCGGAAGAACCGGGTCTGCACGCGGAACGGGCTGCCGGTGGCCTGCATGGTCACCGCCAGGGCCACCAGCAGAGGCGGTATGCGGGTCAGGAAAGTGATCTGCCAGGTGCCGAGGTCGTAATCGACCCGCAGCAGCCGCGTCGCCGCATCCACCACGGCGAAGGACAACACGCCGAGGGTGTAATAGACGAAGGCCTGGATCGGGGCAGAGCGGGTGGCGGGCGGGATCATGAGTATGCTCAGTGAGAGCTGAGCTTTACCGGATCGGCGCCTAAATAGCGAGAGGGGGCGCCTTCAGCGGATCGAGGTCACGACCGCGCGCGTTTCACGCCGTGAGGCAGGCAGGGGCGGCGGGGCTTCGGGTCCGAAGATCTCCGCCAGCTTGCGGCCGAGGTCGGCGGCGCGGAATGGCTTCCCGATGGTGAAGGTGCCGGCCTGTTGGGTCCGCTCGCCGACCGCGCGGTCGCCAAGATAGCCAGAGGTCAGCAGCACCCGGAGATCGGGCCGGCGCCGGCGCGCCATATCCGCGAGCTGCAACCCGCTCGGTCCTTCCTTGAACACGATGTCGGTGAAGAGCAGCGCGATGTCGGGCCGCGTCTCCAGAAGTTTCAGCGCGGTCCTGGCGCAGGGGGCCGATAGCGCGCGATAGCCGAAGGAACGGACTGCGCTGACCGAATAGCCCCTGAGGTCCGCATTGTCCTCGACCACCAGCACCACTTCCTTGCCGCGGCTCGGCGTCGGCAGCGGCGGCTGCAATTCAGGCTCGGTCAACGCCGCATCGACTTGCAGCGGCAGGTAGATGAGCACCACGGTGCCGCCGCCCGGCTCGCTCTTGATCTCGACATGGCCGTCCGACTGCTTGACGAAGCCGTAGACCATGGAAAGGCCGAGCCCGCTGCCCTGGCCCGGCGCCTTGGTGGTGAAGAAGGGCTCGAAGGCGCGCTCCATCACGGCCCGCGGCATGCCCATGCCGGTGTCGGAGACCGAGAGCGCGAGAAAGGCGCCGGGTTGCAGCTCATGCAACCCCGCCGGCCGGTGCTCGTCGACCACGACGCTGCGGGTCCTGATGGTGACGGTCCCGCCCTCCGGCATCGCGTCGCGCGCGTTGATGCAGAGATTGAGCAATGCGCCTTCGGTCTGCGGCCGGTCGATCAGGCAGAGCATCTGGCCACCGGCCAGCGAGGTCTCGATCAGCACCTTGTCGCCGAGCGTACGGCGCAGGAGATCGAGCATGTTGACCACCAGCTCGTTCACGTCGGTGAGCTGTGCGTTCAGCGTCTGCTTGCGGGAGAAGGCAAGCAGGCGCCGCACCAGCTGCGCGCCGCTCTCGGCTGCGGCCACCGCGCGACCCGCCAGCGTGCGGGCCCGCGCGTCGCCGTCCATCTCTTCCATCAGCAGGTCGAGGTTGCCGAGGACCGCGCCCAGCAGGTTGTTGAAGTCATGGGCGATGCCGCCGGTCAGCTGTCCGACCGCCTCCATCTTCTGGGCGTGCTGCAACTGGGCTTCGATCGACTCCCGGTCGGTGATGTCCAGCGTCGTGCCGGCGATGATCAGGTTGTTCGGGCCGAAATCCGCGATCGGCTCGCCATGCACCTGGATGGTGCGAACCCGCCCATCCGACCGCACCAAGCGGCATCGATAGGTGAAGGCGCGCGGATTGTCGGCCAGGGTCTCGACGATCGAACGCACCATCGGCAGATCGTCGGGATGGACCTTCCGCAGCCAGGTCTCGCGCGTGATCGGGCCGGCGGACGGGGAGAAGTCGTAGATCCGATAGGCCTCGTCCGACCACCAGCGGGTGTTGGTGGCGATGTCCCATTCCCAGCTTCCGAGCTTGGCGATGCGCTGCGATTCCGCCAGCCGGTTCTCGATCTTCACCCGCTCGGTCACGTCCATCACCGTGCCGGCGTACTGGCCGACCGAAACCGGCTCGCCGGTCTCGACCACGGTGCGGACCTGCCCGTCGGGACGGATGATTCGGTACTGGTAGCGATAGGGCTTGTTGTTGCGCCAGGCATGCTCGAACTCGATCTCGGTCCAGGCGACGTCGTCGGGATGGGTGAGCGTATCCCAGCCGGGAGAGGTGGCCGGCATCTGCGGATCGAAGCCGAGGATGCGGTAG
Organism: Dongia sp.; assembly: GCA_041913405.1. GTDB lineage: Bacteria > Pseudomonadota > Alphaproteobacteria > Dongiales > Dongiaceae > Dongia. Next base: position 5,691 of record JAYSFH010000229.1, read on the forward strand.
CATTCCTCCGACCACCAATGCTCGTCGCGTGCTACGTCCCATTCCCAGCTGCCGATCTGGGCAATGCGCTGGGCGTGGCTCATGTTGCGTTGGGCACGCGTGAGATCGGTGATGTCCCAGAGAATGCCGGTGAACGTGCCGGTGCCGTTCATCTCCGACTGCTCGAAATAGAGGCGATAGCGGCCGTCCGGCTGCCGCATGCGGAACTGGATCGCCAGGCCCTCGGGCCGGGCGTCGGCTTCGTCATAAGCGTTGCGGACGCGCTCGCGATCCTCGGGATGCAGCAGGCCGTACCAGGCCTCGTGGGTGTAGCGCCAGGATGCGCGGTCGAGTCCGAGCATCCGGCAGAGCTCATCGGAGATCCAGGTCGTGTCGGTTGCGGGATCCCACTCCCAGCTGCCGATGCCGCCGATCTCCTGCGCCTTGGCGAGATGGCGCTGGGCTTTTTCGCGTTCGGTGATGTCGGTGACATAGCCGGCGAAGCGGCCGTTGGCGTATTCGCACTGTTCCAGCATGAACCGGGTCTGGCCGTCGGCCCGGATCACCCGGTATTGGATCGCATAGGGCCGGCGGCTGCGCGTGGTCGCCTCGTAGGTATCGAGCACGCGCTGGCGGTCGTCTGGATGGATATACTGCAGCCAGGTGGTGACGTTCGGCTTCACCGATTGCGGCACGGCGCCGACCAGCCGGAACATCTCGTCCGACCAGCGCGTCTCGCGGCTATGCTC
>JAYSFH010000230.1:0-979 GCA_041913405.1 Dongia sp.
CGAATGGTATTCGGGATGGCTGCCGGTCACCACGCAGCGGTAGTCGCGGAGCAGGGCGGCGCCTTCCTCGTGGATGCGATCGTCGGTGATGACGTCGAAGTCATGGCCGGTCTCGGTCAGCCAATCGACCACATGGAGATCGGCATTGAAGTTCCAGAGCGCGCGCTTCGGCCGGGTGTTGAGGATCGGCCGGTGCCAGGAACTGTAGACTCCGCCGCTGCCGTCGCGGTGCCGGTCATAGAGCGAGATGCCGAAGTCGCGGCGCGCCTTCAGGAACTGCTCGGTAGGCCCAAGCTCCAGCAGGGCGCCGTAGCGGACCTCGGAAAGCGAATCCTCATAGCCGTGATGGCTGTTGGCATAGGCGATGAACGTGAAGGTCGAGGCGAGAAAGGCGACCGGTGCCTTCGCCGCGGACTTGGCCGGCAGGACGAAGAACGGCAGGAAGTCTTCGCCGCCGCCGGTGCAGCTCACGCGCGCGGCATAGATGCCACTCTTGAGATCGGCCGGGATGGTCCAGCTGAAATCGCTCTGCCATTGCATGTCATGGAGATCGTCGCAGTGGAAGTGGATGGCGCCGTAGAGATCCGGCTGATCCGACCAGCGCAGCGTCTGGCCCTTCCAGTTGTGACCGGTGACCGCGCGGGTCGGGAGATTGACCAGCACGCCGTCATGCCCGTTGCCGGAGACATCGACGATGCGCTGGCTGTCGATCGCCAAGGCGAACTCCCAGGCAGCATGGGAGACATCGGCCAGATCGTCGATGCTTGCGTTGTCGATGTCGCCGAGGGCGGGTCGGATCACCGGCGCCTCGATCTTGCCGTCGAAATGCCGCCGGGTGAAAAGCCGGTCGCCGTCGACCGCTTCCAGCTCGGCGGCAATCGTCACCGGCGTCGCGACCAGGTGCGCCGGAGGGAACGTCATGCTGGCCGTCGCGGATGCGACCTCGGCTTCGTGGGGCAGGGGCTGCAACAGGCGGTGA
>JAYSFH010000230.1:989-2758 GCA_041913405.1 Dongia sp.
GCCGTCTTGCACTGTGGCGATCAGCAGCGACCAGCGTCGCTCCGGCAGCGGCCGATCGAGAGTGAGGGCGGTCTGCTCCTGGCCGTTGGAGATTTCGAACCGTCCGTGTCCTGCGGCGTCCAGCAACAGGGACCAGCCTTGGCCGGGCAGCGGCGCGACGGTGCGGGAGGCAATGATCGTCTGGTCGGCGTTCTTCGCCAGCCAGGTCGGGTAGACCAGGGCCGCGACGGTGAAGCCCGAGCCTTCGGGGATCGGCACGCCCTTTGCGACATAGCCGAAGGAGCCGATGTTGATGCGCTGTTTTCGCCCCGGATAGCGGCCGTTGACCGAAGCGGCAATCGGTTCGGACTTGAAGCCGGGGCCGTGCGGGCTGTCGTCGCCGCAGATGAGACGAACGATCTCCGCCTCGTATTCCGCGGCACCGCCTTCGCAGCTCACCATGAAGGCGAGATGCTCGCCGGGACGGACCGAGGGGCGGTCGGTGTAGCCGACGATCTTGAGCATGGGAGTCAATCCAGCGCCAGGTCCTGGCCGGTCAGCCGCTTCCAGCGCAGCTTGAAGACCACCCATTCGGCCTCGCGCACCGACTTGAAGACATGCCCGGTCGGCGTGATCGGGTCGGCCGGCGTCGCGCCGAAGGTCCCCAGGCGATAGGGGCCGAAACGTCCGTCGCGCAGCAGCACGTAATGACCTTCGAACGGCTCCGTGCGCATGCGGTTGAGGATGCGCTGCAGCTCGGCGCTGTGGCGGCCATAGGGCTTGTTGCGAAACTCCTCGGCGAGGTCCAACCGGGTCGGATCGATTTCGTACATCTGGGGCTCCCCGGCGCCGAGGCTAGCAAAGAACCCGCAAAACAAAAACCCCGCCGGAAACCGGCGGGGTTTTCGCGACGCCGCGTTGCCGCGGATCTAGTTCGACGGCTGGATGATGATGTCGTTCTCGACGCCTTCAACGCCCTTCACGCCGCGGGCGACGCTCTCGGCCTGGGCCTTGTGGGCGGGCGAGTCCACGAAGCCGCTCAACTGCACGATGCGGTTCGAGGTTTCGACGCTGATCTGGTTGGCCGGCGTCAAGCCGACGTCGGAGGCGAGCTGGGTCTTCACCCGCGTGGTGATGCTCGCATCATCCATGTACTCTTCGCCGCTCTGCTTGCCCTCGACGACGGTGCAGGCCGACAATGCGCCGGCGACCAACGCGGCACTGGCGATCCGCCAGAAATGGGTCCGATTGCGCAAGACGATTCCCTCCTCAGCTAATCCGAATTCCTTCGGCACTGCTGGAAGAACAGCGGAGCGGGGGCTTGGTTCCGAGGATCTGGGCGCCGCCTGCGATGCCTTGTCGCCGCCCGCCCGCCTTGCGCGCAGGGGGCGGGTGGTTTAAGCGACCCGCGCCGGGGAAACGGTTCCAAGATCGAGGCGCGGCATGGCCGACGAGAACGACGCATACGTATACGACGAAGCGACCGGCGAATGGCGCCCGGCCGCGGAAATGGCCGCTGCCGCCAAGGGCGAGCAGGTCGTGGTTCTCGATGCCGCCGGAAACGCCCTCGCCGATGGCGATTCCGTCACCCTCATCAAGGACCTCAAGGTGAAAGGCGCCAACCAGACCCTCAAACAGGGCACGGTCATCAGGTCGATCCGCCTCACCGACAACGTCGAGGAGATCGACTGCCGCCACGAGACGATCAAAGGGCTCGTGTTGCGCACCGAGTTCGTCCGGAAGCGGAAATAGGCTGGGAGAACCCGAAGCCGTCTCCCTACGCCAAGGCT
>JAYSFH010000230.1:2800-6390 GCA_041913405.1 Dongia sp.
GGTGAGATTCGAACTCACGGTGAGCTTGCACCCACGCCGGTTTTCAAGACCGGTGCCTTAAACCACTCGGCCACCCATCCAAGTCGTGGCACTCCTTAAAGGAGCGGAGGAGCAGAGCCAACCCCGGTTTTATCCGGCAAGCTGTCTGTGATTCACGACATAGTGAATCTAATTGAATCAATCGGATTCTTGAATTTCCTGAACCAGCGCCTTTATGTTGCACACCAAGCCATTGTCTATCCGAGTCGTCTGTTAATGGAGATTAAAATGACCATCCACGCTGTCGCGGGTTCGCCCCGTCTCGGTCTCGCTGCCTTGGCGCTTTCCGGGCTGCTGCTTTCGGGCTGTGCCGGCATGGGCGACACCGAGCAGCGCGTTCTGACGGGTGCCGCGATCGGCGCCGGCGCCGGCGCGGGTCTGGGCGCGGTGACCGGTGGCCTGAGCATTCCGGCTGGCGCCATCATCGGCGCGGGCGCGGGTGCGGTGACCGGCCTCGCGGTTGACGCGCTGAAGAAGCAGCCATAGCGGTCCTGACCCCGGCTCTTGTTCCTAGATGGCGGGGGCGCGGCAGAATCGTTTGAAGCCGCGAACCCTATTGGTTAGCCTGCCACGGCCTTGAGATTCGGGGATTTGAGTCCAACAGGATGAAGCGTGCGCTGAGGGCATTGCTGGGATTCGGTGGGGTGATTCTCGCCGCGCTGTGCCTTGCCGGCTGCGCGGAGACGACGCTCGTCACCAACGGCTCGAAGCTCGCCACCGAGGACTCGAACGCGATCCCTCCCTACAAGCTCGGTAAGCCCTATCAGATCGAGGGCGCCTGGTATTATCCGAAGGTCGATTACGACTACAGCGAGACCGGCATCGCGTCCTGGTACGGACCGGACTTCCACGGCAAGAGCACGGCCAACGGCGAGATCTTCGACCAGAATGCGCTGACCGCCGCGCATAAGACGCTGCCGATGCCGACCATCGTGCGGGTCACCAATCTCGAGAACGGCCGCTCGATCGAGGTCCGCATCAACGACCGCGGCCCGTTCAAGAACAACCGCGTCATCGACCTCACGCGCCGCGGCGCGCAGCTGCTCGGCTTCGAAGGCCAAGGCACCGCGCGGGTTAAGGTGCAGGTGATGAAAGAGGACAGCATCCTGCTGGCCAACAAGGTCGGCGGTGCGCAGCTTGCCTATGCCGGCGAGCCGGAGCCGCTGGCGGGCGGGCCGAAGCCGCAGGCCGCACCGGCCGGGACCGTGGTCACGCAGAAGCTGCCGGCGGGACAATCGGCCCCGGCGCCGAGCCCGACGGTGCAGCCGCAGGCATCGAGCTCGGTCGTGGGCCTGCCTAAGCCGTCGGCACAGCAGGCGGCAGCCACCATTCCTTCGCTCAACGGTTCGGTCTCGTATCAGCCGGTGAAGCCGACCAACATCTTCATCCAGGCCGGCGCCTTCCTGCAGCAGAGCAACGCGCTGAAGCTCACCCAGCAACTTGCCTCGCTCGGGCAAACCCGTGTCACCCAGGCGCGGGTCGGCACGCAGACCTTCTATCGCGTGCGACTCGGGCCGATCGCCAAGATCGAGGATGCCGACGCGCTGCTGCAGCAGGTCATCGGCACCGGCCAGCCCGACGCCCGGATCGTGGTCGAATAGCCCTGGATTTCGCGGCTTTTCGGTACCGGGTTCCATTCACTGCTGGACGCTTGACGGCTTCGCTCCTTTGCCGCAATGGTCCTTTATGACTCACACGAATTGGCGGCGGGGAACGTTCATGTCGCGGCGATGGCTGGCTTCGGGCCTGGTTCTGGCATTCAGTCTGGCGGCATCCGCCGCCGAGGCCGTAGAGCCGCCGAATGTACAGGCGCAGCACGTCTACATCGTCGATTACAACACCGGCTCGGTGCTCTACGACAAGGCCGGCACCGAGAAGCTGCATCCGGCGTCGATGAGCAAGCTGATGACGCTCTACATGCTGTTCGATGCCCTGAAGCGCGGCGACGTCAAGCTGACCGACAATTTCCATGTCAGTAAGAAAGCCTGGTCGACCCAGGGCTCGAAGATGTTCGTGCCGATCGACGGCGACATCAAGGTCGAGGACCTGATCCGCGGCGTCATCGTCCAGTCGGGCAATGACGCCTGCGTGGTGGTGGCTGAGGGGCTCGCCGGCAGCGAGGAAGCCTTCGCCGATCGGATGAACAAGAAGGCGTTGGAGATCGGGCTGAAGAACAGCCACTTCATCAACGCGTCCGGCCTGCCGGACCCGAACCATCTGATGACGGCGCAGGATCTCTTCATGCTGGCCAAGCACCTGTTCGCCGACTTCCCGGAGTTCTATCACTATTTCAGTGAGAAAGAGTTCGTCTTCAACAAGATCAAGCAGGGCAACCGCAATCCCTTGCTCTACCGCCCCGGCACCGGCGTCGATGGCTTGAAGACCGGCCACACCGAGGAGGCGGGCTTCGGCTTGACCGCTTCGGCGATCCGCGACGGGCGGCGCATCTTCATGGTCGTGCACGGCATGACCTCGATGCAGGACCGCGCCGACGAGACCGGCCAGTTGCTCGACTGGGCCTTCCGCTCGTTCGGCGACTACACGGTGGCGAAGAAGGACACGATCCTCGCCCAGGCCAATGTCTGGATGGGGCAGCAGAAGACCGTACCGCTGACGGTGGCCCAGGACCTGCTGGTGACGCTGCCGGTCTCCGAGCGCGACAAGATCCAGGTGAAGGCGACCTATGACGGCCCGGTCGCGGCACCGGTCGCCGCCGGCCAACCGATCGGCGAGCTGGTGATGACGATCCCCGGCATGCCGGAATTCCGCGCCCCGCTGGTCGCGGCGCAAGAGGTGCCGCAGCTCGGCTTCGGGGGCCGCGTGGTCGCCATGCTGCAGCAGATGATCTTCGGCCCCGAGGCGCAACAGCCGCAGCAGCCCGCGGAACAGCAGCCGCAACCGCAGACCCAAACCAACTGAGGCGGGCGACGGACGGATGTCGACGCCCGCGCGACCGCCGCTGAAGTTCGTCACGTTCGAAGGCGGCGAGGGCGGCGGCAAGTCCACCCAGCTGCGCCTGCTGGCCGAGGCGCTGCGCAAGGCCGGCGAGAGCGTGGTCACCACGCGCGAGCCCGGCGGCGCGCCGGGTGCCGAGGAAATCCGCCGCCTGCTGGTCGAGGGCGAGACGGGGCGCTGGCCGGCCGATGCCGAGGCGCTGCTGCATTTCGCGGCGCGGGCCGAGCATCTCGCCAGGGTGATCCGACCGTCGCTGGACGAAGGCAAGTGGGTGCTCTGCGACCGTTTCGCGGATTCGACCCTGGCCTATCAAGGCTACGGCCAGGCCCAGGATCTCGGCTGGCTGCAGCAATTGCGCTCGCAGATCGTCGGCAAGACCGAGCCAGGCCTCACGCTCATCCTCGATCTGCCGGTCGACGTCGGGCTCGGGCGGGCCGCCGAGCACCAGCGCTACGAACGCATGGGCCGCGCCTTCCACGAGCGGCTGCATGCGGGCTTCCTGGCGATCGCCAAGGCGGAACCGGAGCGCTGCAAGGTGATCGACGCGACCCGGCCGATCGATGCGGTCGCCGCGGATGTGCGCGCCGCCGTCGCCA
>JAYSFH010000231.1:0-6387 GCA_041913405.1 Dongia sp.
AATCATCCTCTTCGCCTGGCTCGTCATGGCACAATTCGCAGAGATGAAGCGAAACCGGCTTACAGACTTCATCATTCCGGTCATCTTCGGCCTGTTGTTGGTCTATGTCTGGCAAGCGGTTGTGATCGGCCTCGCGGTGCCAAAGGTCCTCCTGCCTACACCGACCTCCATCGCGCAAGCCATCGGGAGTGGTGCGGCGACTCTCTGGGATGATTTCGCCCAGACCTTCCTGAAATCCGTCCTGGCCGGTTTCGTCATCGGCAATGCGGTCGGTTTCCTCACGGCACTGCTCGCCGATCGCTATCCCTTCCTGCAACGCGGATTGCTGCCCTTGGGCAATTTCGCCAGCGCCGTGCCGATCATCGGCATCGCGCCGATCATGGTCATGTGGTTCGGCTTCGGCTGGGAGTCGAAGTCGGCGGTGGTCGTGCTGATGATCTTCTTCCCGATGCTGGTCAACGCGCTGGCCGGGCTGCAGGCCGCCGACCGGATGTCGCTCGACCTCATGCGCTCCTATGGCGCGAGCTATTCGGAGACCTTGCTGAAGCTCAGGCTGCCGATCGCACTGCCCTTTATCTTCAATGCCCTGAAGATCAACTCGACGCTGGCGCTGATCGGCGCCATCGTGGCCGAGTTCTTCGGCTCGCCGACCGCGGGCATGGGCTTTCGTATCAACATCGAGAATGCCCGGATGGGCCTCGATGTCGTCTGGGCCACCATTGCCGTCGCCGCGGTTGCCGGATCGGCGTTCTACGGCATCATCGCGCTCCTGGAGCGCGCTTTCACCTTCTGGCATCCTTCCTATCGGGCACAAAACTGAGAAACAGGAGAGGCATAATGAAACTCAGCATGACATTCGGTGCAGCAGCCACCGCGATCGCGCTCTCAATGGCCGCGACCGCGGCGAACGCCGAGGACCTGACCCTGCAGCTGAAATGGGTGACCCAGGCGCAGTTCGCCGGCTACTACGTCGCCCAGGAAAAGGGCTTCTACAAGGACGAGGGCCTGAACGTCACGATCAAGGCCGGCGGCCCCGACGTGAACCCGAGCCAGGTGATCGCCGGCGGCGGCGCCGACGTGGTCGTGGACTGGATGCCGTCCGCGCTCGCCACCCGCGAGAAGGGTGTGCCGCTGGTCAACATCGCGCAGGTGTTCCAGAAGTCCGGGTTGATGCTCACTTGCCGCAAGGACAGCGGCATCAAGTCGCCCGCCGATTTCAAGGACAAGACCCTGGGCGTCTGGTTCGGCGGCAACGAATATCCGTTCCTGAACTGGATGAACAAGCTCGGCCTGAAGACCGATGGTTCTGCTGGGGGCGTCAAGGTGCTGAAGCAGGGCTTCAACGTCGATCCCATTCTGCAGAAGCAGGCCGAGTGCGTCTCGACCATGACCTACAACGAGTATTGGCAGATCATCGAGAGCGGCCAGCTGAAGGCCGACGACCTCGTCACCTTCAAATACGAGGATGAAGGCGTCGCGACGTTGGAAGACGGGCTCTACACCCTGGACTCGACCTTGAAGGACAAGGCCAAGGTCGCGGCGCTCGCGAAGTTCCTGAAGGCCTCGATGAAGGGCTGGGAATACGCCGTTGCACATCAAGACGAGGCGGTGAAGATCGTACTCGAGAACGACGAGACCGGCGCCCAGACCGAGGGCCACCAGAAGACCATGATGCAGGAGATCGCCAAGCTGGTCGGCGCGAACCCGAAGGGCACCGGCTATCTGGACGAAGCCGCGTTCGACCGCACGGTGAAGACGCTGATGTCCGGCGGCTCCGATCCGGTCATCACCAAGGTTCCGGAAGGCGCCTGGACCCACGAGGTGATCGACGCCGCGAAGTAAGCGCCGGCGTTGTCGTCATCAGCCCCGGCCGAGCTGCTCGGCCGGGGCTTTTGATTCGCGATTTTCATGCAAAATTAGCCGTAAATGCGCGGCTTTCGGGCGGCGATCGGTCGCAGCGTCCCGCGCTGATTTTAAGTCTTCGGCAACCCATATGAAGGAAAGTGAGGGCATCAGCCGACCTGCAGTCGGCCGCTTCGACTGGAGACAAGATCATGGAGCCGATTTTTCTCGGCGCGGTGTTCGCGATCATGTGGCTCTCGTCCAGCCTGCTGGCCGACGATCTCGAGAGCCTGCGTGCCACCGAGCTGCGCCTTGCGCGCTGCCCGGCCCACGTGCGCTGAGCAGGCCGCGCGCCTGCCCGCAGACGTGAGGCTGGCGACCGTCAGCTTGGCGTCAGAAGCCGGCGCCTGAACCCCGGTTAGCCGGTGGTCAGGCAGGCCGTCTAACCTCGCATCCGGAGAACGGATGCGACAGCTCACCCTCAAGGATCGGATTCCGACCGCCGCGCTTGCCACGTCGATCGACGCGGCGGATGAGCCGCTCGGCTGCTTGGCGCGCCGCGTGTTCGCGGCGCAGCGCGGGTCGCGGTACCGGCAGGTCCACACCCATCTCGCGAAGAACCTGCGCCTGCGCTTCCGGGTGCCGCTCAATCTGTTGCGGATCCAGTATTTCGCCCGGCACCACGCCCTGGTCGTGCGCCGGCAGCGCGGCATCCCGATCCTGCGGCAGCTGCGGGCGCTGCTGCGGCTGGCGCTGATCGCGCGGATCGACCCCGCGGTCTACTATGCGCATCAGCTCTACAACGCACCGCTCGGCCTTGCCGAAACGGCGCATTATCTCGGCCGCAACGAGATGAAGAACGGGCTCTACAGCCTGCTCAACGAACTCCGGCGCGGCGATCCCCGCCACGGCCTCAGTCTTTCCGACAAGGTCGCATTCACGGCCGATTGCGAGCAGGCCGGCCTGGCCGTCGCGCCGATCCTCGGCGTGGCGCGCGACGGCCGGTGGGAGATTGCGCCGCCTGTGGAGGGGCTCGATTGCGATCTCTTCGTGAAGCCGGTGCGAGGGCGGGGCGCGGCGCGGGTGCGCGTCTATCGCAGCATCGGTGGCGGCCGCCACCGCGCCGGCGATGGCGCGGAGCTGTCCAGCCCGGCGCTGCTCGAAGAGATTGCCGCGGCGTCGCGCGGCCGGCCGCTGCTGCTCACCCGCAGGCTCGTGAACCATCCGGAGATCGCCGATCTCGCCGGGCAGTCGCTGATCGCCTTCCGCGTCTTCACCTGCCTCGACGCCACGGGGACGCCGGTGGTGACCCATGGCATGCTGCGGACCCTCAGCAAGCTCGAGCCGCAGTGGAACACCGAGGAGGAGTTCGCCGCCCCGGTCGATGTCGCCACCGGACGGCTGCAGCCGATGTGCGGCGACGCCAACATGGCGCCGGACGCCTGGTGGGACCGGCATCCCAAGACCGGCGCGCCGGTGACCGGCCGCATCATCGCCCACTGGCAGGAGGTGGCGGCGCTCGCGGTCCGGGCCCATCGCGCCTTCAGCGGCCGGATCATCGTGGGCTGGGACCTCGCTCTGACCCCGGAAGGCGCCATGGTGATCGAGGGCAATTCGGATCCCGACACGCATTTCCTGCAGCGGGTGCACCGGCGAATGATCGGTCGTTCCGCGCTGGCGCCGCTGCTCCGGCATCATCTCCAGGCCGCCGCCGGCCTGCTCCGCGAAGCCGCCTGACCGGCAGGCCTTGGCCGGCCCAGCGCGGTCCGGATGCTGCGCATTTCCAGGAATGGAATAAGTATTCTGATTGCTGGACAAGTGTGAAATCTGTATTCTGAGCGCTCGAATGGATGCTAGCCAAGTCCTTGATCGGGGATAACTCTTAGCGTCCAGGAGATGAGGCGAGATCGGCCAGGACGGCCAAACGCCGGCCCTGAGAACCCGTTTCAAGGGCTAAAGGCCGGCGGCAACTTGGGAGGACAGAATGAACACTGGAATTGTACGCAGACTGCTCTTGGGCGCCGCCCTGGCGATCCCGATGCTGGGCGGGGCCGCGGCCGCGCAGGCCGACGGCGAGCGCTTCGTCTTCGTCAGCCACGCGCCGGATTCTGATTCCTGGTGGAACGTGATCAAGAACGCGCTGAAGGACGCCGAGAAGGATTTCGGCGTGAAGGTCGAGTATCGCAACCCGCCGACCGGCGATCTCGCCGACATGGCGCGGATCATCGAGCAGGCGACCGCGACCAAGCCGGCCGGCATTATCGCCACCATCGCCGATATCGGCGTGCTGAAGGGTCCGCTGCAGGCGGCGATGGCCAAGGGCATTCCGGTCATCACCGTCAACTCCGGCACCGCCGCGGAGTCGAAGGAGATCGGCGCGCTGATGCATATCGGCCAGCCGGAATACGACGCCGGCAAGGGTGCGGGCGAGCGCGCCAAGGCCGCGGGCGTGACGAAGTTCCTCTGCGTCAACCACTACATCACCAACAACGCCTCGGTGGAGCGTTGCCAGGGTTACGCGGATGGTCTCGGCGTGAAGCTCGGCGACCAGATGATCGATTCCGGCATGGATCCGACCGACGTCTATAACCGGGTGAAGGCCTATCTCACCGCGCATCCGGACACCGACGGCATCCTGACCCTCGGGCCCAACTCGGCCGATCCGGTGATCAAGCTCCTCAACGACACCAAGTCGGCGTCGAAGTACAAGAGCTTCATCACCTTCGACCTCGACAGCGACATCTCGAAGGCGATCAAGGACGGCGTGGTCGAATCCGCGATCGACCAGCAGCCCTACCTGCAAGGCTATCTCGGCGTCGCCTTCCTGGTGAAGTATGTGCGGCTCGGCATCATCCCGGCCAACAACGTCAACACCGGCCCGGGCTTCGTGACCAAGTCCAACATCGCCCTGGTCGAGAAATACGCCGGCGAGTATCGCTAAAGCTTCCAACAACCACGGCTGATACGGGGCGGGCGTCCTAATCCCATAGGGCGCCCGCTCCAGTTCAGGAGATCCCCATGACGACCTCCGACCATGCGGCGCAGACCGAGCGGATCCTGCAGAAGGCGCGCGACGAGCGGCTGAAGAGCCAGGCGCGCTGGCGCAAGTTCCTGCAGCATCCGGAGTTCGGCGCACTGGCCGGCGTCGTGCTGGTCTTCATCTTCTTCGGCTTCACCGCCGGCGGCACCGGCATGTTCGGTGCGGACGGCATCCTCAACTGGACCACGGTCAGCGCCCAGCTGATCCTGATCGCCTGCGCCGCCGCGCTGCTGATGATCGGCGGCGAGTTCGACCTCTCGGTCGGCTCCATGATCGGCTTCGCCGGGATGATGGTCGCGATCCCGATGGTTTATTTCGGCTGGTCGGCGCTGGCCAGCACCGCCTTCGCCTTCGCCGGCGCGCTCGGCGTCGGGTTCTTGAACGGCTGGATCACGGTCAGGACAAGGCTGCCGTCCTTCATCGTGACCCTCGCCTCGCTCTACATCCTGCGCGGCCTCACCATCGCGCTCTCGATCGTCTTCTCCAACCGCACCATCGTCTCCGGGGTCAAGGAGGCGGCGGGCGACAGCATCATCCCGGCCCTGTTCTCCGGCATCGCCTTCCGCCCGCTTTTCGTGTGGTTCTCCCAGGTCGGCGTGATCGACCAGCTGGCGGATGGCAGTCCTGCGGTGCAGGGCGTGCCGGCGGTGATCCTCTGGGCGCTGGGGCTGGCGCTGATCGCCCATGTCGTGCTCACCCGGACCCGGGTCGGCAACTGGATCTTTGCCGCCGGCGGCGATTCCAACGCGGCGCGCAATGTCGGCGTCCCCGTGAACCGGGTGAAGATCTCGCTCTTCATGTTCACCGCCTTTTGCGCCGCGGTCTATGCCACCAGCCAGGTCTTCGAGTTCGGTTCCGCCGCTTCGGACCGCGGCTTGCTCAAGGAGTTCGAGGCGATCATCGCCGCGGTGATCGGCGGCTGTTTGCTCACCGGCGGCTATGGCTCGATCGTCGGCGCCTGTTTCGGCGCGCTCATCTTCGGCGTGGTGCAGATGGGCATCCTGTTCACCGGCGTGCCCAATGACTGGTTCCGTGTCTTCCTCGGCGCCATGCTGCTGACCGCGGTGCTGTTCAACAACATGATCCGTCGCCGCGTGACGGGGGAGCGCTAGTGATGGCCGCCGTCGAACAGAGCTTGCCGAGCCAACCGCTGATCGAAATAAAGGACGTCACCAAGTTCTTCGGTCCGGTGGTGGCGCTGACCGGCGTCTCGATGACGGTGAATGCCCGCGAGGTGCATTGCCTGCTGGGCGACAACGGCGCCGGCAAGTCGACCTTGATCAAGACGCTGTCGGGCGTCTACCAGCCTTCCGAGGGCGAGATCCGGATCGAGGGCCAGCCGGTGCATTTCACCACGCCGCGCGACGCGCTGGATCGCGGCGTCGCGACGGTGTTCCAGGATCTCGCCATGATCCCGCTGCTGTCGATCACCCGGAACTTCTTCATGGGCCGGGAGCCCGCGAAGCGCAAAGGCCCCTTCGCCTTCATCGATATGAAGCACGCCG
>JAYSFH010000232.1:0-6359 GCA_041913405.1 Dongia sp.
GATCGCCGCCGTCATCCCCGCCAGCGCCGACACCAGCACCACCCGCCACTGTCACGACGCGGCCAGACCAGTCGTCGGTCGCGGCGGCATTGGCGGGCGTGGCCGCCAGCTCGGGCGGTGCGATGATGCGCTCCTGCAAGCGCGCGTCCTCGAAATACTTCGCCTTCGTCGCCTTGATCGGCGGTGTGCCCGCGACCATCACGATTTCCTCGTTGGGCGGGAGCTGCATGATCTCGCCGGGCGTCAGCAGCGGCCGCGCCGTCTCTTGCCGCGAGACCATGAGATGCCCCAGCCAGGGCGAGAGGCGATGGCCGGCATAATTGGTGGAATCGCGCATTTCGGTCGCCGTGCCGAGGGCATCGGAGACGCGCTTGGCGGTGCGCTCGTCGTTGGTCGCGAAGCTGACGCGCACATGGCAATTGTCGAGGATGGCGTTGTTTGGTCCATAGGCCCGCTCGATCTGGTTGAGTGATTGGGCGATCAGGAAGCCTTTGAGGCCATAGCCCGCCATGAAGGCGAGCGCCGATTCAAAGAAGTCGAGACGGCCGAGCGCGGGAAACTCGTCGAGCATCAGGAGCAGCCGGTGGCGCTTGCTCGATGCGGTCAGCTCCTCGGTCAGCCGGCGGCCGATCTGGTTGAGGATGAGGCGGATGAGCGGCTTGGTGCGGTTGATGTCGGACGGCGGCACAACGAGATAGAGGCTGACCGGCTTCCTGCCCCCGACGAGATCGGCGATGCGCCAGTCGCAGCGCGCGGTGACGCGGGCGACGACGGGATCGCGGTAGAGGCCGAGGAACGACATGGCGGTCGACAGCACGCCGGAGCGCTCGTTGTCGGATTTGTTCAGCAGCTCGCGCGCCGAGGATGCAATGACGGGATGCACGCCCGCTTCGCCGAGATGCGGCGTGTCCATCATGGCGCGCAACGTCGCTTCCACCGGGCGGCGCGGATCGGAGAGGAAGTTGGCGACGCCGGCGAGCGTCTTGTCCGGCTCGGCGTAGAGGACGTGCAGGATCGCGCCGACCAGAAGCGAGTGGGAGGTCTTTTCCCAATGGTTGCGCTTGTCGAGACTGCCTTCGGGATCGACCAGAATGTCGGCGATGTTCTGAACGTCGCGGACTTCCCATTCCCCTTGCCGAACCTCCAGCAGCGGATTGTAGGCGGACGATCGGGCATTGGTCGGGTCGAACAGAAGCACACGGCCATGGCGAGAGCGGAAGCCCGCCGTCAGTGTCCAGTTCTCGCCCTTGATGTCGTGGACGATACAGCTCCCCGGCCAGGTCAGCAGTGTCGGCACGACGAGGCCGACGCCCTTGCCGGATCGCGTCGGCGCAAAGCAAAGGACATGCTCCGGGCCGTCATGGCGCAGATAGTGCTTATCGTATTTGCCGAGCAGCACGCCGTCGGGACCGAGCAGGCCCGCGCTGCGGATTTCCTTGTCCCCAGCCCACCGCGCCGAACCGTAGGTGGCGACATTGCGGGCCTCGCGCGACCGAATGATCGACATGAGAATGGCGGCGGCGATGGCGATGAAGCCGCCGGACGCGGCGATGATCGCGCCCTCGGTGAAGATCGCGGGCGCATAGGCGTCGTAGGAAAACCACCACCAGAAGAAGACAGGCGGATAGTAGATCGGCCATCCCGCCAGCTCGAACCATGGGCTACCGAGCTGCGGCTGAAACCCGAGACGCCATGCGGTCCATTGGCTCGCCGCCCAGGTTGTGATGAGAACGATGGTCAGGACTACGACGATCTGACCCCAGAGAATCCGGCCTCCGCGCATACAGGCTCCAATCGGCAAAAATGTCGGAGCCGATCAGAGAATGGCGGTTTTGGGGAAGAGCAACAGCGAAGGTGTGGCCAGAGGGCTGCCGGATAGGAACGGCGGTGAATAGGCTGGGTTGGCCTGTCTGCTATCCTCCAGCATGGATTGCAGCGAATAGAATTTGTTCAGTCGGATTGAGTCGGACGGCCCATTTTGTCTGCCAGGGCAAGCAAATTTCGCAGCGATGTGGTGCGATTTTGCGGCAACCAGACTGCCGAGAATACAATCGGCTCCGGCTCATCACTGAAGGGAAGAAAAACAATGCCTGCTGTGGAGAACAAGCGACTCGCTTCCCCAAGAAGGGTAATGCCAAAACCCTGAGCAATCATAGATAATAATGTGCAACGCTCGACCTCAAAACGTTGGATATTGGGTGGTGGCCAGCGCCCTGCAAGACGCAATACGATATGGTCATGGACTTGTGGCCCCGTACCGCCGTGCCGGACAAGGAAAGTCTCGCTGGCGAGATCACTCCAAGTGACGGCGGCAGCTTCAGCGAGCCGATGATTTGCCGGGAGCGCGACGACTAATGGCTCGGTCCAAATCGGTCGAGAAAGACAGTCTGGTAAATCGAAGACACCGACCAGAAACGCGACATCGGTTTGATGTGCGCGCAATTGCATGACTACATCGCGCGCCGATCCTTCAACCATTGTGACAGCGATAGTTGGATGTTCTGAACGGTATCGTGTCAGCAGTTGGTCAAGAAAGCTGCCCGGAATTAAGCCTTGAAGACCGATCCGCAACTCTCCTTCCGCGCCGAGTGCCTGCATCCCGGCCGTCTTGAACGCATGATCGAGGATACCGATGGCATCATACACCTGATCTACAAAACGCCTTCCTGCTTCGGTCAAGCGGACGCCGCGGGTATTGCGGTCGAAGAGGGTGATGCCAAGGTCGTCCTCCAGTGCCCTGATCCGTGTGCTTACGCTCGACTGGCTGGTGCCAAGTGCCTGAGCGGCACGATGGAAGCTAAGGTGTTCTGCAACGGCAAGCGTCTGAAGAAGAGCGATCATCGGAACACGGCGGCTATCTATCGAAATCAATTCCGATGTTTCGCGCCTCTTCTTACCATGACGTTGCATATCGCCTCCTAATTTTCCGCCGCCGAAACCAAGGCAAAACAAAAATAACGTAGCTTTTATTCTTAGGGTTTTCATTAATACTCCATCGTGATTATATTTTAGATTTACGGGAGGTCCGACCAACCGGAACTGCTTTCTATTCTATCGGCAATTGAAGAACGTCGGGATGCACGAGCGGCGCATCCTTAATCCAGACTGTGGCACCATCGACGCCAGCGGCCGTGATAAGATCAGTACCAGCGGGCCAACGGCCCCAGCTCTGCGGCTCCAGAGTTTCATCGCCTATGGTCATTCCGCCCGAGAGGACGAAGAATTCCAGCCCGCGCGCATTCGCAATCGTAATGGTCGCACCCGCGTTCCAATTTTCGATACGCACTTGCTCCTGGCCGTCGTCAAAAAGCACGGTCGCGGAAACCGCACCTGCGCGCGGTTCGACGGACTTTCCCTCGCCGGGCTGGCGCACAATCTGCTCTTGGTCGCCCTTGCGGTATTGCCAGAGCCGCACGAAGATGGTGCAGCCGTCCTTCGCGGCCGGGATATGAGACGTGCCGGGCGGATTTCGGAAATAGCTGCTGGCCGGATAATCGCCATGCTCGTCTTGGAAGGTGCCTTCCAGTACAAGGATTTCTTCTCCGCCGGTGTGGGTGTGACGCGGGAACGTGCTGCCGGGAGCATAGCGCACTATGGTCGTGGCACGAGCCACTTCGCCGCCAACACGGAATACCATACGCCGATCGACGCCTGCTGCGGGACTCGGCACCCAATCCAGTTTTGCGGTATGGACGATGACGGGCTTGGTCAGGTCGTCGTTAATCCTCATTGCGGGTTTCCTTCATTGTCAGGACCATGCGGAATTTGACGTCGCCGGACTTCATCTTACGATAGGCGTCGTGCGCCTTTTCCAGCGGCATGACTTCGATCTGAGGGCGCACGTCGGCGAGCAAGCTGAAATTCAGGGCCTTTTCATTCTCGTAGGGCGTGCCGGTGATCGAACCGAGCATACTGCGTTCGCCGCCGACGAAGTGGCGGGATGAAACGGACAGTGGGTCCTTACCTGCGCCGAGCAGAACGAGACGGCCGTGCGGCGCGAGGCCGCTTAGGAGCGAGGACACCGTTTCGGCATGGCCAATCGTCGTGATGATCGCCTTTGCGCCGCCCAGAGATTTGAGCCTGACGACGGCATCCTCGGATTTCGTGTCGATATAGAGATGCGCGCCGAGACTCAGGGCGTCCGTTGCAATGTCCTGCCCGCGTCCAATCGCAATGACCTTGAAGCCCATTTTCCGGGCATATTGCAGGGCCATGTGGCCAAGGCCGCCAACCCCGAGGATAGCAACGAGATCACCGGCTTCCGCGCCAGACTTTTTCAGCGCATTGAACGTGGCGATGCCGGCGCAGAGGATCGGCGCAGCCTCCTCGGAGGCGAGTTCATCGGGAATGGAAACGAGGCCGGTGCCGCGCGCCAGCATCATTTCGGCATACCCGCCATCGCATGATGAACCGACGATGGGCTGGTTCTCGCAGAGTTGAAACTGGCCCTGACGGCATTGGGTACATTCGCTGCAATGGCCGCCTAGTCGCCCAACGCCAACACGCTGCCCGAGCGCCCAGATCGACGGCACGTTCTCCCCGATGGCGGCGATGCGGCCGACGATTTCATGGCCAGGCACACGCGGCGGGTTCAGGGATGGGTCGGCGTTTTCAATGTCTGAGGTATCCGCTCCGCAGATCCCGCAGGCTTCGACCGCGATCACGACTTCGCCCTTGCCGGGCTTGCGTGTATCGCGTTCGACCAATTCCAGCGTGCCTGGTGTTGTGATCTGCATGGCGCGATATGTGGTCTTCATGAGTTCGCCCCTTGGATTCAGATTGCTTCCGAAAAGGAGGCGATGGTTCGCTTCCCCGATCTGTGCAGCTTGTCCACAATATCGGTGGCGGCGTGCTCGCCCGCCTCAACCGCGCCGGCGAGATAGCCCGGCTCGGTGCGACTGGTCTCACTACCGGCCAATGTGATGTGCTCCTGCCATTCACCACCGATCCACGGTTGGGTTGATGGAAGAGGATGGCCATTGGCGGCCTGGTCGTCCCTGGTTGCCGTAAGGGGGTCGGCGGCCCAATCCTTGAACAGCGTCGCGTGCGGGTTTCCGGCCTCCGGCCCGAATATCTGCGTGAGTTGCTGGACGGAAGACGCAACAATGGCGTCACGCCCGACCGCCGCACGTCGCTCCGCAGGAACACCGACGAAACCGAACAAAGCGGCTTGCCCTGAGCCCGTCGTCGCATCGTGAATTTCGACGAGCGGGCCAACCATGCTCTGGGCCGTGCCGGACAGGCCGGCTTCACGCCAGAAAGGTCGATCGTAGAGCGCAAAGAACTTCGCGTGCGGCGCCATCCAGGTCGGCGTCTCACGCCAGCGACGGACTGTGGCTGTATCGAGAGCGGGAGAGAAGGAAATGGTCGCCTCGATCAGTCGAGGCGGTAGAGCGAGCAGGATGTGCTTCGCCTTTGCGGTTTTCTCCGTGCCGCTTGCATCGACAAAGCGGACCTCTACCACCGGCCCGCTCGACGCGATCTGCGTCACGCGCGCGCCGCGAAGGAGGCTGTTGTTCGGCAGACCAGACGCGAGTGCCGAGACAATGGCTCCCGTTCCTCCGGCAATCCGCATCGATTCCGGTTCCTGCCGCATCCCACGATAGCGTTGCGGCATTTCCCGCGACATTCGCTGGAAAACGACATCGCCGTCGCTGTTCTGCGGGAAAAAGGAAAGCCCAAGCTGGCCGACAAGATCGCCCATCGCCGACTGCATACCTGGCCAAAACCACGAAGGCCCAAGGTCGAAGCCGTCGTTCGAGACCTTTCCAATGGCGTCTGCGGAGAGGATACGACCGCCGAGTCGATCACGCGCCTCCAATAACAGGAAGTCGATGCCGGCCTGATGAACGAGACGGGCCGCGTTCAACCCGGCAAGACCGCCCCCGACGATGAGAACTGGATAGGTCAAGATTTTCGCTTTCGGGAGAAAGGTAGGGGGTCGCCTGGCGTCCCCGTTTCCTTTGTCATTCTTTGGAGAGCGTTTCGATCGTATCGAACACACGGGCTGTATAGGTCAGTGCCGCGCCAGCATTGAGTGCGATTGCGGTGCCGAGAGCCTCGGCGATTTCTTCGTTCGTCGCCCCCAGCTCGATAGCTTTCTTGGCGTGGACGGAGATGCAGCCATCGCAGCGTGTGGTGACAGCTACAGCCAGCGCGATCAACTCGTGCATCTTCGGCTCCAGTTTTCCGGTTTTGGCGGCACTACTCTCGATGGTTTGGAGGCCGCGCATCACATCGGGGCTCAGCTTGGCGAAGTCGCCGACCCGATTGAGGAGCACATCGCGGTAGGCGCTCCAGTCTTGCATGTTGTTCATTGGTGCCATTCCTTCGTGTGAGGGGAAAAGTGGACGCCGATA
>JAYSFH010000233.1:0-6347 GCA_041913405.1 Dongia sp.
GTCGCCGCGCTCGTCGCGATCCTGTTCTTCGTAGCGATCGCATTGCTCTCCGGCGCGCGCTGGCCCAGGAGCCGGACCGCGCTCGGCCACACCTTGTTCTCGGGCGTGCTGCTGCATGGCGGCTATCTCGGGCCGGTCTGGTGGGCGATCGGGCAGGGCGTGCCGGCGGGGATCTCCGGCATCATCGCCGGACTGCAGCCGCTGCTGACCGCGCTGGCCGCGCCCTATGTGCTCGGCGAGCGCTTGAGCCGCCTGCAGAAGATCGGCCTGGTCCTCGGCTTCCTCGGCGTGGCGCTGGCCGTGCTGCCGAAGCTGCAGCATGCTGGCGCGGGCGGGATCGCCTGGCTCCCGGTCCTGGTCAACATCCTCGGCATGGTCTCGGTCACGGCGGGCACGATCTATCAGAAGCGCTACCTGCAGCGGGTCGATATCCGCGTCGCCGCGACCCTGCAATACGTCGCCGCCCTGATCGTCATCCTGCCCTTTGCCTTCCTGCTCGAGACCTTCCATGTGGAGTTCGGCTGGCAGTTCGTCGCCGTGCTCACCTGGTCGGTGCTGGGGACATCGGTGGCGGCGATCCTGCTGCTGCTCTATCTCCTCAGCCACGGGCAGGTGTCGCGCGTGGCCTCGCTGGTCTACCTGGTGCCGCCGCTGGCGGCCCTCCAGGCCTATCTGTTTCTCGGCGAATCCCTGACCCTGCTCACCATCGCCGGCACCGCGATCGTGGTGGCCGGGGTCTATCTGGCGAATTATAAAGGCAGAGAGTCGGCGCCCGCTCCGTCGCCGGCCGCGCAATAGGGGAAAGCGCATGTCCACCGACAGCCAGATCGTCGACATTCTCTCCAAGGTCACGACCGCGACCATCACCACCATCCTGCTGAAGAAGGGCATCAGGAATGTCTGGCTGCGCGGCGTGGCGCCGCTGAAGGCCGATCAGCCGCGCAAGGTCGGCCGCGCCTTCACCTTGCGCTTCGTGCCGATGCGCGAGGACCTGGCGACGCCGGAATCCTGGTCGGCGCCGATCTCGACCCGGGTCGGGATCGAGCACATGCCGGAAGGCTGCATCGCCGTGGTCGATGGCAACGGCGTCACCCATGCCGGCATCTTCGGCGACATCCTCTGCGCTCGCATGAAGCAGCGCGGCGTCGCCGCCCTGGTCACCGACGGCGCGGTGCGCGATGTTGCCGGCGTGCGCGAGACCGGGCTCGCGGTCTGGATGCAGGGCATCGCCTCGCCGCCCTCGGTCACCGGCCTTACCTTCGTCAATTGGCAGGAACCGATCGGCTGCGGCGGCGTCGCCGTCTTCCCGAACGACATCATGGTCGCCGACGGCGACGGCGTGGTGGTGATCCCGGCGGCGCTGGTCGATCACGTGCTGGAACTGGCGCCCGAGCAGGAGCGGCTCGAAGCCTGGATCATGCAGGAAGTGGAGAAGGGGACACCGCTTCCCGGCCTCTACCCCGCCAATGCCGAAACCACGGCCCGCTACGAGGCCAGCAAGAAGAAGTAAGTTCCCTGGAGACAGATGCGCGGGTCAAGCCCGCGCATGACGGCTTTAAACTCCCGTCATCGCCGGGCATGACCCGGCGATCTCGTGCCGCGTGAGGCTGGTGGGCGATGAGGGACTCGAACCCCCGACATCTTCCGTGTAAAGGAAGCGCTCTACCAACTGAGCTAATCGCCCGGTATCCCTCGTTTAGTTGAAATCGGTCCCCTCCGCCAGCCCCCCAGCCATGTCCGCCAATCCCGCCTTCGCCCGCCACAGTCTCGGCATCCTCTGCTACCTGGCCGGAGTGGCGTTCTTCGCCCTGAACGACGCGCTCGGCAAATACCTGGTGGGCGACTACAGCGTTGCCCAACTGCTGTTCGTGCGCGGGATCGGCGCCGTCGCGGTGCTGGTGCCGATCATGCTGGCGATGCGCGTGACCTTCCGGCTGAAAGGCCCCTGGTGGGTGCATGCGATCCGCATCGGCCTGCAGACCGCGGACAGCTACTGTTTCTACTTCGCCACCTGGCACCTGCCGCTGGTCGATGTGATGACCTTCTACATGTCGGCGCCGATCATCGTGACCGCGATCTCCGGTCTGTTCCTCGGCGAGCGGGTCGGGCCCTATCGCTGGAGCGCGGTCATCGTCGGCTTCGTCGGCGTGGTGATCGCGCTGGCGCCGGGCAGCGAGGAAGCGTCCGGCGATGTGCTGCTCGGCTCGATCATCGCCCTGATCGGCGCCGCGAGCTTCGGCGTCTCGCTGGCGATGACCCGTCAGCTGCGCGACAACCACCCTTTCTCCCTGGTGGTGTCGCAGTTCATCGTCGGCGGCATCGTCGGCGCGATCCTCTGCCCGCTGGGCTGGGTCGCGCCCACGGCGACGGATTTCGGGCTGATGCTGATCCTCGGCATTGTTGCCGCCGGCTGCTTCCTGCTGATCGCCCGGGCGCTTGCCTTGGCGCCGGCTTCGCTGCTGGCGCCGTTCCAGTACTCGGCGATCTTCTGGGCCGGCCTGTTCGGCTGGATCTGGTGGCAGCACGAGCCGACCCCGCGCATCATCCTCGGCAACGCGATCCTGATCGCCAGCGGCCTCTTCGTTTTCTACCGCGAGCGCCGCCTCGCCGTGCATGTCAGCGACAAGGTCGAGCAGATCCCTTGACGCTTGCTCTTGGGGGATGGGTTGGGCTTGCGATGATAGAACAAAACAAGTACAATTTCCTGTTTGGCTTCAGGCTCAGGGCGCTGATCCCGCGCTAGCCGGACGGGACGCGGACGAAGGGCAGAACCAGCGTCCTCACGCAGACAGGACGCAGACAAGATACCTGTATCCGGCCCAGGCAATCGGACCGCGTCGACCCGGACAGGACCCGGACAAAATGCGGATTTTGGCGCAGGCGGACGGACCGCGCCGACCCGGACAGGACCCGGACGAGATTAATCGATCGCAAACAACGCTTTATCGGTCGGCGCTCAGTCGGAACGTGAGCGCGCCCGTCCGGGTTGGCGAGGTCCGGTCAGCCGATCAGCTTGGCGAGCAGCCGGGCCAGCTCGACGGCTTCCGCGGGCCGCAGCTTCTCGCCGACATGGCGGGCGATCGCCGGGC
Organism: Dongia sp.; assembly: GCA_041913405.1. Classification (GTDB taxonomy): domain Bacteria; phylum Pseudomonadota; class Alphaproteobacteria; order Dongiales; family Dongiaceae; genus Dongia. The sequence continues at coordinate 3,090 of JAYSFH010000233.1, forward strand.
CATAGACCTTCCAGACCCGCTTCTGCTGGGTGCGGCCCTCGGCGGTGATGGCGATCAACTGGCCGCGTCCGTCTTCGGGATGCGGCAGGCGCTCGACCAGGCCGGCTTTCTCCATCCGGTCGATCAGGCGCGAGGCATTGTACTGGGCGAGCAGGGTGCGGCGCTCCAGCTCCAGCGGGCGCAGCCGGCCGTCGGCGGCGCGGCTGAGCTCCAGCAGCACGTCGTACCAGGAGAGCGGGGGCAGGTCGGCGGCTTTGAGCTCGGCCTCGATCTTCTCCAGCACGGTCTGCCCGGCCCGGACCAGGCGGGCCCAGGCGGTCACGGCGGCGTCGGAAGGCTCATGCTTCATGCGCATGGGATCTATCACATAGATGCATCTGCATCAAGATTGACGGATCGATGCAGTTGCATTAAATAGATGCAATTGCATTAAACAGGAGACCGCCATGGAACGCCTCACCCTGGTCAGCCATCACCTCTGCCCCTATGTGCAGCGCGCGGCAATCGCGCTGGCGGAGAAGGGCGTCGCCTATGACCGGGTCGACGTCGACCTCGCCGCCAAGCCCGACTGGTTCAAGGCGCTCTCGCCGCTCGGCAAGACGCCGGTGCTGCAAGTGGGCAAGACGGCGATCTTCGAATCCGCGGTCATCCTGGAATACCTGGAGGACACCCAGCCCAATCCGCTGCATCCGGCGGATGCCTTGCGCCGCGCCGAGCACCGCAGCCTGATCGAGTTCGGCTCGGCCATCCTGAACGACATCTGGGGCTTCTATTCCGCCCCGGACGCCATTGCCTTCGAAGCCAAGCGCAAGCAGTTGGCGGAACGCTTCGCCTGGCTCGAGCGGCGCATCGTTGCGGCGCCCTGGTTCGACGGCGCCGACTTCTCTTTGGTCGATGCCGTGTTTGCGCCGGTCTTCCGCTACTTCGACGCCTTCGACCAGATTGCGGATTTCGGCATCCTCGCCGGACTGGAGCGGCTGGCGCTCTGGCGCGGGTCGCTGGCCGCGCGGGCTTCGGTCAAGGCCGCGGTCGCCGCCGACTATGACGATCGGCTCCGGCGATTTCTGTTGGCGCGGGGCTCGCACCTCACGCGGCTGATGCAGGCGAAGGAAGCGGCCTAGCCGCTACCAGGCGGTCCAGCCGCCGTCGACCACGATATTCTGCCCGGTCACATAGGCGGAGAGATCGCTGGCAAGATAGGCGACGGCGCCGATCATGTCGTTCTCGCGACCCATGCGCCCGAGCGGCGTGCGCGCGACGTAGCGATCGACGAACTCCTGCGGCTGCCCGCGGGCGATGCCGCCGGGCGTCAGTGCATTCACCCGCACTGTGGGTGCCAGGCTGGTCGCGAGCCAGCGGGTGAGCTGGATGAGCCCGCCTTTGCTGGCGGCATAGGCGGCAGGATTGCCGAGCGTGGTCCCGCTGTACAGGCTGTTGTCCGGTCCGACCAGACCATAGATCGACGCGATGTTGATGACGCTGCCGCAACCCGATTCCGCCAGCAGCAAGGCCGCGGCCTGGGTCAGCGCGAACACGGCGGTGAGGTTGACGTCGATCGCGCGGCGCCAGGTCTCGACCGATTGCTGCTGGAACGGCACCGCCCAGCCTTTGAGCGCACTGGTGCCGACGAAGGCGGCGTTATTGATCAGGATGTCGAGCCGGCCGAATTTCGCCTTCACCGCATCGGGCAGGGCGACCACGGCCTCCTGGTCGGCGAGATCGGCGGGGAAGGGCGCACAAGACTTGCCATGCGCGCCGGCCGCCTTCGCGGTCTCCTCGGGATTAAGTCCATGCACTGCGACGCGGGCGCCCATCTCGATCAGGGTTGCAACCATGACACGTCCGAGATGCCCCGTGCCGCCGGTCACCAGAGCCACCCGGCCGTCGAGATTCATGAGCTCCGAGAGGCGAGTCATGGCTCCTGCTGCACCCCGCGTCCGGATCCGGTCACGCGGCGTCCAACTGCACGGGCTGCCCCGCCGATGCCGATTGCCGCGCGGCTTCGATGATCTGCAGCGTCGCGATTCCGTCCTCCAGGCCGACGCGGGGCGCCTGCCCGGACTGCATTGCGGCCAGCAGGTCCGTCAACTCGGCAGTGTAGATCTGGTTGCGGTGCGCGATCACCGGAAACGGGATGACGCTGTCGCCGTCACGGTGATGCAGTGTCAGCTGTCCGGCGATGAAGTCGAGCGCGATGGTTCCTTCGGTTCCGGCCACGGTGAACTTGCGCCGCGCCGGTCGCTGCAACAGGTCGAGATGAATGCTCGCGACCATGCGTTCCCCGCCGCAATTGTGATGCAAGACCATCTCGACCGTGTCCTCGACATCGATCTCGAGGTCCCCAAGCCGGTCGAGGCTCGCTGCTATCGAGACTGGCATGCCGAACAGCGCACGGACAAGGTCAATTTCATGACTGAGCTCCAGCAAGGCACCGCCGCCGAGTGCACGCTGCGCCGAGACCGAACGCCGATAGTCCATGCCCGGTCGCCAATCGGGAAGGTATTGCCCGACCTCCGCGCGGACCGAGAGCGGCCGGCCGACCGCGCCGGCGGCAACCCGCTCGGCCAAAGCCTGGAATGCGGGATGATAGCGCAAGGTATATCCCACCAGCACCGGCAGGCGCTTGGCGCGACACACCGCAGCGAGTTCGGCGCAGCCGTCCAGTCGATCCGAGAGCGGCTTTTCCAGCAGCATGGGAATGCCGGCTTCCGCGAGCCTGCGGGCAAAGCCGACATGGGTCGGCGCCGGACTGGCGATGACCGCAAAATCAGGTCTGGGGCTGATCGCGGCGGTGAAATCGCTGACCACGCGATCGAATTGCGTGGTGAGCGAGGCTTCAAGCTCCGGCGGATTGGGCTGACGCAGCAAGGTCACCAGGACTTGCGGCAAGGTCTCGCGGATCACCTGTAAGTGGCGGCGACCGATGCTGCCGGATCCGATCAGGAGCGCGCGCTTGATCATCGGGCGAGCGTCCAGTGATAGCCGAGAGTGGGCAGCGGCATTCCGGCCACGTCCTCCACGCGGCTCTCCGAAAGCCGCCGGCCGCCGCAGCGCTCGTAGAAGCCGCGGCCGGCGAAATTGCCCTCCAGGCACCAGATGATCGCCTCGGTCATGCCGCGGCGGCGGAAGGCGTCGAACGCGGATTCGATCAGCGCGCGGCCGACGCCCTGCTCGCGCCAGTCGGTCTCGACGTAAAGCGCATAGACCTCGCCGCAGCCGGGGCCGCGGCGACCGCGCGCCGGGCCGATGATCGCGTAA
>JAYSFH010000234.1:0-6316 GCA_041913405.1 Dongia sp.
AAGCGTTGATCACCTTGAGGATGGCGGCGCCCAGTCCGTCGACGCTGGAGCTCACGTCCGACGAAAGGCTCCGCACCTTGCCGGCGCGCTCGCCGGTCCGCACCGACTCCCGCGAGACGTCGCCGATCCGCTCGGCGACCTCCTGGGCCGCGACCGAGGTCTGGGTCACGTTCCGGGCAATCTCGGCGGTGGTGGCGCTCTGCTCGTCGACCGCCGCGGCGATCGCGGTCGAGACGCTCTCGACGCTGCGAATCGCGGTGACGATGGACTTCACCGCGGCCACCGCCTTGTCGGTCGCGTCCTGGACTTCGGCAATCTGGCCGGTGATGTCGCCGGTCGCCTGGGCGGTCTGGTTGGCCAGGGTCTTCACCTCGCTGGCGACCACAGCGAAGCCGCGGCCGGCCTCCCCGGCGCGCGCCGCCTCGATCGTGGCGTTCAAGGCCAGCAGGTTGGTCTGGCTGGCGATCTGGCTGATGAGCCCGGTGACCTGGCTGATGCGTTCGACCGTGGCGGAGAGCTGGCCGATGCTGTGCTCGGCCGAGCTCGCAGCCTCGACGGCCTCCGCAGTCACGGTGCGCGAGACGCCCACCTGGGTGCCGATCTCGGCAATCGAGGCGCTCAATTCCTCGGAGGCCGAGGCCACGGTCTGTGCATTGGCGAGCGCCTGGGTCGCCGCCGCGGCGACGGTCTGGCTGCTGCCGCTGACGTTGCCGGCGGAGTCCGACATGTCGCTCGCCTGGGCCGACATGTCGGCCGTCATCGAGGCCACGCTCGCGACCGCCACCTTGGTCTCGCGCGTCACCGTCTCCGCCATGTGCAGGAGCGCCGAGGAACGGTCTTCCGCAACGCGCTCGTCGTTGACCCGCCGCTCTTCCACGGCGTAGACCAGCTTCGCCCGCATCGCGCGCAGCGCCTTGGTCAGGCGATTGAACTCCTTGACCGTGGCGCTGGCGATCTCCTTCTCGTATTCGCCACGCGCGATCGACTCGAAGTCGCCGATGAACTGCTGGATCGGCTGGCGAATGCTGCGCAGGATCCACCAACTGGCGGCGCCGAGCACGGCAATGATCGCGACGAGCAGCCCGACGCCAAGCGCCAGGTTGCGGCTGAAGTTCGCCTGCGACTGGGCGAAAATCTCGGCACTCACGTCGACCTGGAGCTGCACGAGCGGGTCGAGGTCGGCGAATGCCTTGTCGAACACCGGCTTGATCGTCGTCGCTACATGCTGCTCCAGCGGATCGATGGAACCGGCTTGCGCGAGCGCTGCGGCGGTGTCGAGGTCCTTACCCATGGCGGCCTGCAGGTCATCGCCGAACTGCTTGGCGAGCTTGGCCTCCTCGGGCGTGAGGTAGGTCGCCATATACTGATCCCAGTGTTCCTTGATCACCTTGCGGTCGTCGGCGAGCGCCGCCGCGAGATCGGGCGCCGGCTGCCCGCCCCGGAGTGCCGAAATCGACTCGCGCGTGGAATCGACCGCTTCGTGCATATGCTGGGAGATGACACTGAGCTGCTCCAGCGGACCCACCCGGTCGACATAGAGCGTCTGGATCTCACCGCTCGATTGCGACAGGCTGGAATAGCCGAAGCCGGCCAGCGTCATGACGGCCACCAGAACCAGCGCGCCGACCAGCCCCATGCGGCCGCTGATGCCGCTGAGCGACTTGCGGACATGGAACAGCGGCGTCTTCCTGACCGCGGCGCCGTCCTCGACGGACAGCCCGCGCACCGCCTTGGTGCGGATCGCGGTATAGGCCGCCTCCGCCGCACGCACCTGCTCGCGCGACGGCTTGGTGCGGATCGAGATGAAGCCGTTGACCTTGCCGTTCTCGATCACCGGCGTCACATTCGCCCGGACCCAATAGAACTCGCCTTGCTTGGTGCGGTTCTTGACCAGGCCTTCCCAGGACTGGCCGGACTTGATGTTGCGCCAGAGATCCGCGAAGGCCTCCTTCGGCATGTGCGGATGGCGCACGATGTTGTGCGGCGCGCCGATCAGTTCGGATTCCAGATAGCCGCTGATCCGGATGAACGCCTGGTTGACGAAGACGATCCGTCCGCCGGTATCGGTTTGCGATACCAGCATCTCGCCGTCCTGCATTTCAACTTCATGGTCCGTAATCGGCTCATTCACACGCATCGTCTTGTCCTTGCCTCGATCGGGTCTTGAACGAATGGTTTGGGTGTTATCCGATTCGTGTAGCGCATCCGCTGGACAAACGCTTTGCTCTGGGTCAATCGAACATAGATAAAAAATCCTTACCGACACGCGGCTGTTGTGCCGTTCGGCTCATCCGTAGAGATATGAGGAGACTGCGATGCAGGACTGGAAGCTTCCCTGGGATGGCGCCTGCCGCTGCGGCCAGGTCAAGATCAGAGTGAGCGCGCCGCCGATCATCACCGGCGCCTGTCACTGCACCGGCTGCCAGCGGATGAGCGCCTCGGCCTTCTCGCTTTCGGTCGCAATCCCGGCCGAAGGCTTCGCGGTGACGGCCGGCGAGCCGGTGATCGGCGGCTTGCACGGCGCCACCCGGCACTATTTCTGCCCGCACTGCATGAGCTGGATGTTCACCCGTCCCGATGGCATGGATTTCTTCGTCAACCTGCGGACGACCATGCTGGACGGAGATCTCCCGGCGCAGCTCGCCCCCTTCGTCGAGACCTTCACCGCGGAGAAGCTTCCCTTCGCCGCGACCGGCGCCAGGCATGCCTTCTCCACCGTCCCGCCGATGGAGGCCTGGGCGGGCCTTGCACAGCAATACGCCGCCTGGGTCGCCTAGTTTCCGGCTGAAATCGCCTCGGCAAGGATTTCCAGGCGTCCGAGACCTCCTGGGGTGATTTTGCAAGGCCGAACGGCCATCCGGACCTGCTGTCGAATCAGACGCTTGGCCGGTCCTTCCGATCGACGCCGGGTGATCGCGCTTAGGTAGATATTCAACAAAAATTAAGACTGGATTATCATAGTGCCACTGTGATTTGGCGGGGTGACGACGCCGGCCGGGGGCGCCGGGCGGATGCGCCCCGATGGGGATGCATACTCCGCTATGTCCATCCGCACGTTCCTGACCCTGGTGATCGCCGTCATGGGCGTGGCTTTGCTCGCCGTGGCAGGAATCCGCAGTGTCTCGGACGCCGCGCGCAGCAACCGTGCCGACGACGTGGTCGCCCTGGCCGATATCGGCCAGTCGCTGCTCCCCACCCTGATCTCGGCCCGGATCGAGCGCCGTACCCTGGTGGTGGCGTCGATGGCGACCGCGCCGGCCGCCGAGGCTTCGTGGCAGCGCCTTGCCGTGCACCGGCCGATCACCGACGCGAAAGTGGCGGAGAGCATCGCCGGCCTGCGCGCGACCGCCTTGCCCGATGCCGCCGCGCTGGCCGACCGCCTGGCTGCGGCCCATCAGCGCGTCGCGGCGCTCCGCCCCGGGATCGATGCCGCGCTGCGCCTGCCGCTCAAGCAGCGCGACGCCAACCTGCTCGCGCGCTACAGCGACGAATCGCTCGACTATGTGCGCGCCATCAGCGCCGCCGCCGACGCGGTGGAGCAGGCGACCACCCTGTTCGACCCGGAGATCGATCGCCTGATCTCCTTGAACCGCTCGGCCTCGGCCGCGCGCTACTATTCGAGCCTGATCACGCTCCGCATGGAGAGTGCCATCGCCTTCAAGCTGCCCTGGCGCGCCAAGGACATCATCGAGGCCGCCGAGGATCGCGGCCGCGCGGATCTGGCCTGGCGGCTGGTGTCCAGCGTCGGCGCCGATTCCGGCGTGCCCGAGCCACTGGTGAAGGCGATCGACGCCGCCAAGGTCGCGCGCACCAGCCCCGATGCCCAGCGCCAGGCCGCGGTGATTGCCGCCCTGCAGTCCGGTCGGTCGAGCGACATCTCGGTCTCGGAGCTGCAGGAGCTCAACACCAGCCTGCTGGATCCGCTGGACAACGTGCTGAAGGAATCGATGACCGAGATGGTGGCGCAAGCCAAGCGCTACCAGCATGACGCCAAGGTGAGCTTCGCCATCACCGTCGCCCTGATGCTGGTCATCCTGTGCATGACCGGGTTCGGCATCGCGGTGGTGCACCAGCGCGTCAGCCTGCCGATCCGGCGCATCACCCGGCAGATGTCCAGGCTGCAGCAGCTGGACGACGATTTGACCCCCGAGGCCGAGGCCGCAAGCGAGGCCGAGTTCGCGATCCAGGACACCGGCCGCAATGACGAGATCGGCGAGATGGCACGGGCGCTGATCGTGTTCCGCCGCCAGGTCGAGGAGCACGGCCGCCGGCTGCAGGAACACGAGATGCGGCAGTTCCTGGAGACGCTGATCGACGCCATGCCGGTCAGCATCACCTTCAAGGATACCGATCTCCGCTATCGCTATGCCAACCGCTCGCGCCGCCACGCGATCGGCGCGGTGATCAGCGAGGGCGATCCCGATCCGAAGCTGGTCGGCCGGCGCCTCTCGGAGGTCGTGCCGGGTGAAGCCAGCGACCGGGTCGAGGCCGCCGATCGCGAGCTGCTGGCGACCGGGCTTGCGCAGCAGTTCGAGCAGGCTCGCACCGGCCCGGACGGCAAGCCGGCGATCATCTGGTCGCTGAAGACACCGTTCCGCGATCCCGAAGGCAACATCACCGGCATCATCACCTGCGGCGTCGACATCACGCGGCTGAAGCAGATCGAGGCCGAGCTGGTGGCGCAGCGCGAAAAGGCCGAGGCCGGAAACCGCGCCAAGATCGCCTTCCTCGGCAGCATGAGCCACGAGCTGCGCACGCCGCTGAACGCGATCATCGGCTTCGCCGACATGCTGTCGAAGGGCTATTTCGGCGCGCTGGTCACCAAGCAGCAGGAATATGTCGGCGACATCCGCCGCTCCGGCGAGCATCTCCTGAAGATGGTCAACGACCTGCTCGACCTCTCCAACCTCGAGATCGGCCGCCAGGTGCTCGACATCGGCGCCTGCAACTTCGACAGCGTCGCGGTTGCCGCCTTGAGCATGGTACAGCCGCAGGCCGAGCAGTCGCAGATCCAGCTCGACTTCCAGCCGACCGGCTGCATGGTCCGCGCCGACGAACGTGCGCTGACGCAGATCCTGGTGAACCTGCTCGGCAACGCGATCAAGTTCAGCCCGCGCGGCGGCCGCATCGCATTGCGTGCCCACCGCGGGCCCGAGGGCATCCGGATTCAGGTCGAGGATGCCGGCTTCGGCATGACCGAGCTGCAGCGCACCAGCGCATTGGCCGCGAATCTGACCGCGCCACCGACCCAGGCCGATCCTTACAAGGCGCGACCCAAGGGCGGCGCCGGCCTCGGCCTCGCGATCTGCCGCCGCCTGATCGAGCAGCACAACGGCACGCTCGAAATCGAAAGCCAGACCGGCCAGGGCTCCACCGTCAACGTCGTGCTGCCGGCGGCTTAGGCCGCCGCGCCGTTCCCGACAGCAAGGGCTGCTGTGCCGCGATCGCGTCCGCGAGCACCGTCATCGTCGCCCGCACCCGCGCCACATTCTTGAGATCATTGTGCGTCAGCAGCCACAGCGCGAGGTCCATCGGCGTCTCCGTGCCGATTCGAACGAGGCTCGGCACCGGATCCGCCAGCAGGCAGGGCAGCAGGGCCAATCCGATGCCCGCACGGGCCATTTCCAGGATGGCGAGCAGCGAATTGCCCCGTCCGGCGACCGGCGCCGCTTTCATATGGGCGCGCATCCAACGCGCCGAAGGCGTGTGGCTCACCGTCTCGTCGGGCGCCACCCAGGGCAGGGTCGCCAGGTCGGCCTTGGGTGAAACCGGCCTCGCTGCGTAGATTCCATAGGCGAAGCTGCCGACCTTGCGACCGAACAATTCCTCCGGCGGCGCCTGCGTCGCACGCAAGGCGAGATCGGCATCGCGCCGTCCGAGACTGACCATCGCGTTCGCGATGATCAGCTCCAGGACGATCAGCGGATTGGCGGCGCTGACCGCCGGCATGCAGAGTCCCAGGAGCGGGGTCAACGCGTCGGTCGTGGTGATCCGCACCGGGCCCTCGGGGCGGACATCCTGGCCGCTGAGGGCCCGGCTGGCGTCGATCACTTCCGCTTCCACCCGCTCCGCCATGGCGACGACGCGCTCGCCCGCCGCGGTCGCCGTGTAGCCGTCGCGGAAGCGCTCGAACAGGCGCGTCCCCAGGCCCTGCTCCAGCGCGTTGAGGCGGCGGAACACCGTCGCATGGTTGATGCCGAGCAGCTTGCCGGCGCCCGATAGGCCGGCGCCCCGCGCCACCGCCAAGGCCAGTTTCAGATCATCCCAATCAATCGGATTCTGCTGCATGCGTGATCCGCGTCATGTGCGTTTTTGC
>JAYSFH010000235.1:0-2447 GCA_041913405.1 Dongia sp.
CAGGGCAGGTCCTCGAGCCGCTGGCGCACGCCGTCGATGTCGATGCCGAGGATCGGATCGCCCCGATTGGCCTGCACGGCGGCGAGGATGTCGGCGACCGCCGTCTCGCCGCGGCCCTCGACCCGGACCTCGCGCAGCGCGAAGCCCGAGGCGGCCGTGGTCTTCAAAATACCTTGATGCGTGGCCTCGATCGTCGCCGTGATCCAGCCGCTGGAGATCGCCCAGTAGATCGGCGCCGCCACCGCCAGGGTGCCGATGGTGACCGCCGCCCAGCGCATGAAGCGCCGGGTGCTGGCGCCATGGACATGCGGGCGCAGCTCGTCCTTTTTCGGCGCGCGCGCACCGGCGCGCGGAGCGGACTTCGGCGAAACGTCGATCGCTTTCACTCGTCCCATGCGGCGTGCTCCACCATCCAGCTCACCAGTTCGGGATAGGAGATCCCGAGATGGCGGGCTTGTTCCGGAACCAGGCTCAGCGCGGTCATGCCGGGCTGGGTGTTGATCTCGAGGAGATAAAGGCCTTCGATCGCGTGGCCGTTCGGCTTGCTGTCATCGAAGCGGAAGTCGGCGCGGGCGACGCCGCGGCAGCCGAGCGAGCGATAGGCGGTCTGCGCCATCTGCATCGCCGCGTCATAGACGTGCTTGGGGAGCGGCGCCGGGCAGAGATGCTCCGTCATGCCATCCGTGTATTTGTTCTTGTAGTCGTAGAAGCCGGACTTCGGCCGGAGCTCGGTCACCGCCATGGCCTTGTCGCCCATGACGCCGACGGTCAATTCGCGGCCCGGGATGTAGCGCTCGCAGAGCACGTGGTCGCCGAACGGCCAGTCGATGCCGGCGAAGGGATTGGCGTTGTCACCCTGCTTGATGATGTAGACGCCGACCGAGGAGCCCTCGTTGGACGGCTTCACCACATAGGGGCGCGGCAGCGGATCGCCCTTGAGGATCTCCGCCTTGGTCAGCTGGATGCCTTCGGGGCAGCGCACGCCGTTGGCGGCGAAGATGCGCTTGGCGACCGGCTTGTCCATCGCCATGGCCGAAGCCATCACGCCGGAATGGGTGTAGGGCAATTTGAGGAGATTGAGCAGGCCCTGGAAATTGCCGTCCTCGCCGAAGCGGCCGTGCAGCGCGTTGAACACCACATCCGGTTTCTGTGCGAGGAGACGGTCGATCACCTCGCGGATGTCACCCTGGACATCCAGCGTATGGACTTCATAGCCGGCTTCCTGCAGCGCGGCGGCGCAATTCGCGCCGGAAGCGAGCGAGACCTCCCGCTCCTTCGAATAGCCGCCCATGAGGACCGATACGCGCTTCATGCTTCACTCTCTGTCTTGACGCGAAGCGGCGATTCCCCCGGCACGCCGATGCGTTTGATTTCCCAATGCAGATCGACGCCGGACTGCGCCTTGACGCGCCGGCGCACCTCTTCCCCCAGGCCTTCCAGATCGGCCGCGGTGGCGGTGCCGGTGTTGATCAGGAAGTTGCAATGCTTCTCAGAGACCTGCGCGCCGCCGATCGTGAGGCCGCGGCAACCCGCGGCATCGATCAGTTCCCAGGCCTTGCGATGCGGCGGGTTGGTGAAGGTGCTGCCGCCCGTGCGCGCGCGGATCGGCTGGCTTTCGGCCCGCGCGTTCTGGATCTCGGTGATGCGCGCCTGGATCGCCTGCGGGCTGTCGGCGTGGCCCTGCAGCTCGGCGCCGATGAAGATCCAATCCGGATCGACCGCGCTCGCGCGATAGGTGAAGCCGAGCTCGTCCTTGGAGAGCTTGTGCAACCGGCCATGGCTGTCGAGCGCCGTCGCCGAGGTCACGACCGCCGCCATGTCGCTGCCATAGGCGCCGGCATTCATTCTGAGCGCGCCGCCGATCAGGCCGGGCACGCCGGACAGGAATTCGAGACCGGCGACTCCGGCATCCCGCGCTGCCAGCGCGACGTTGAGATCGAGCGCCGAGGCGCCGGCGGTGATCGTGGTGCCGTTCGCGCGCACTTCGGTGAAGGCGCGGCCGAGGCGGATCACCACGCCGGGAATGCCGCCGTCGCGCACCAGCAGGTTGGAGCCGACGCCGAGCACGGTCACCGGCACGTCGTCGGGCTTGCGGGCGAGGAAGCCCTGCAGGTCCATGAGATCGGCCGGCTTGAACAGAACCTCGGCCGCACCGCCGACCCGGAACCAGGTGACGTTGGCAAGGCTCGCGCCGGCGGTCAGACGACCCCGGACTTGCGGCAGGCGCTCGATGAGGGGACGTTGCTGTGTCATCACCGCCCTCATTCCGCCGCTCCGGGAGCCCGACGGGCGAACACCGCCTCGAGCTCGCTCGGCAAAGACTGCGCCCAGTAGGTGATCGAGCCGGCGCCGAGGCAGACCACCAGGTCACCCGGCCGCACCATGGGTGCCACCTGCTCGGCGAGGCGCTTCGGGTCCGGCATGTACTCGACATGGCGATGGCCGCG
>JAYSFH010000235.1:2457-6315 GCA_041913405.1 Dongia sp.
CATGCCCTGCACCAGCGCCTCGGCGTTGACGCCCTCGATCGGCTGCTCGCCGGCGGAATAGACGTCGGCCACCAGGACGACGTCGGCATCGTTGAAGCAGGTCGCGAAACCGTCGAACAGCGAATGCAGCCGGGTGTAGCGGTGCGGCTGGACCACGGCGATCACGCGGCCGCGGCTGGCCTGGCGCGCCGCGGTCAGCACCGCGGCGATCTCGACCGGGTGATGGCCGTAATCGTCGATCACGGTGACGCCGCGCGCCTCGCCGGTCTTGGTGAAGCGGCGCTTGACCCCGCCGAAGCCGGCGAAACCGTTGCGGATGGTGTCGTCGGCGACGCCCATCTCGTTGGCGACGGCAATCGCCGCCAGGCTGTTCTGGACGTTGTGCTGGCCGACCATCGGCAGCTTCACGCCGGCGATCTCCTTCTGGGTGTCGCGGTAGCGGTCGGTGATCACGACGCGGAACTGCGAGCCGTCGGGATGCATGGTGAGATCGGTGGCGCGCACGTCGGCCTGGGGCGAGAAGCCGTAGGTGACGATGCGCCGGTCGATCAGCTTCGGGATCATCGCCTGCACCACCGGATGGTCGATGCAGAGCGCCGCGAAGCCGTAGAAGGGGATGTTCTCGACGAAGGTCTCGTAGGCGCGATTCATCGCCTCGACCGTGCCGTAATAGTCGAGATGCTCAGGGTCCATGTTGGTAACGATGGCGATGGTCGCCGGCAATTTCATGAAGGAGCCGTCGCTCTCGTCGGCCTCGACCACCATCCAGTCGCCGGCGCCCAGCCGCGCATTGGTGCCGTAGTTGTTGATGATGCCGCCGTTGATGATGGTCGGGTCGAAACCGCCGGCCTCCAGCAGCGCGCCGACCAGGGAGGTGGTCGTGGTCTTGCCGTGGGTTCCCCCAATGGCAATGGACCACTTCAACCGCATCAGCTCGCCCAGCATCTCGGCGCGGCGCACGACCGGCAGGAGGCGCGCGCGGGCGGCGAGCACCTCCGGATTGTCGGGCTTCACCGCCGAGGACACGACCACGACCGCCGCGTCGGCGAGATTCTCGGCGCGGTGGCCGATCTCGATCTGCACGCCGCGCTCGCGCAGCCGCTTGGTGTTGTAGCTGTCGGCGAGATCGCTGCCGCGCACCTTGTAGCCGAGATTGTGCAGGGTCTCGGCGATGCCGCTCATGCCGATGCCGCCGATCCCGACGAAGTGGATGACGCCGATGTCGAGGGGAAGTGCCCGCATCAGTGCGCCTCCCCCGCTACGCTTTCGACCACATCGGCCAGCCGCTCGGCGGCGTCGATGCGCGCCAGGCTGCGCGCGTTGTCGGCGGCGCGCTGCAATCCATCGCGGTCGGTCAGGATCTCGGTCAGGCGCTGCGCCAAGGCCTGCGGCGAGGCGTCATTCTCATCCAGCACCCAGCCGGCGCCCTGCTCGCTGAGCGCGCGGGCGTTGGCGCGCTGGTGGTCGTCGATCGCGTTGGGCAGCGGGATCATCAGGGCCGGGCGGCCGCAGGCCTCGATCTCGGCGACCGAAGAGGCGCCGGACCGGCAGACCACCAGGTGCGCCCATGCATAGCGCGCCGGCATGTCCTTGAAGAACGGGCTGAGCTCGGCATCGAGCCCCATGTCGCGATAGGCCTTGGTCACGTCCTCGACGTCCTCGCGGCGGACTTGCTGCACCAGCTTCAGGCGGTTGCGGAGCTCTTCCGGCAGCAGCGCGATCGCCGGCGGCGTCACGCGGCCGAACACCCGGGCGCCCTGGCTGCCGCCGAAGACCAGCAGGTTGACCGGGCCGCCGGCGCTCGGCGCGACATAAGCCGCGACCTCGGAGACGGCGCCGCGCACCGGATTGCCGGTGACGATCTTCTTCGCCGCCGGCAGCGCTTCGGTGAAGCGCACGTGCTCGAAGCTCAGCGCCACGCGGTTGGCGCGCTTCATCAGCACGCGGTTGGCGCGGCCGGCGACGGCATTCTGCTCGTGCACGACGGTGCGGATCTTGCCCCATTGCGCGGCGAGGATCGGCGGCAAGGAGGGATAGCCGCCGAAGCCGACGGCCACGGAGGGCTTCAGCCGCTTCAGCAGGCCGCGCGATTGCAGGAAGCCGAGCATCAGGCGTCCATAATTGCGGGCGCGCGTCGTGACGCCTTTGCCGGCGATGCCGCCCGAGGCGATGCGATGCACCGGCACGCTGGCGAGCTTGCCGGCAAAGCCGGTGCCGCGCTCGTCGGTGACGAGATCGACCGCGAAGCCGCGGCCGAGCAAGGCGCCGGCCAGGGCTTCCGCCGGGAAGAGATGTCCGCCGGTGCCGCCGGCTGCCAGGAGAATGCGGGTGCCGGTCATACGTCCTGGCTCCCCGGGAAGCGCTTGCGGGTCAAGGCAAGCAGCATGCCGACACCGAGCGCGATTGCGACGATCGACGAGCCGCCGTAGGAGATGAACGGCAAGGTCATGCCCTTGGTCGGCATCAGGTGCAGGGTCGAGGCCATATTGACCACCGCCTGCAGGCCGAAGCTGGTGACCAGGCCGGTCGTCGCCAGCAGCACGAAGAGATTGGTCTCGCCCAGCATCCGCAGCAGGCTGCGGAGCACGATGAAGGCGAACAGCGCGACGATGAGCGTGCAGACCACCATGCCGAATTCCTCGCCGGCGACGGCGAAGACGAAGTCGGCATGGGCGTCGGGGATGGTCAGCTTCACCGTGCCGCCGCCGGGTCCCTGGCCGACCAGGCCGCCATGGCTGAAGGCTTCGAGCGCGCGGTCGATCTGATAGGTGTCGCCGGTCGAGGGGTCGAGAAACTGGTTCACGCGGTCGGTCACGTGCGGCAGCATCATGTAGGCGCCGACCAGGCCGGCGACGCCGGCGCCGACGATCGACGCCACCCAGAAGATCGGCAGGCCGGCGACGAAGAACTGCGCGGCCCAGGTCGCGGTGATGACCACGGTCATGCCGAGATCCGGCTGCTTGATCAGGATCGCCACGGTCACCAGATAGGCGCCGATGCTGATCAGGTTGCCGGGAATGCGCTGGCCCTCGGTGCGCTGCAGCGCGAACATCCAGGCGGTGAAGATCGCGAAGCAGGGCTTCAGGAACTCGGAGGGCTGCATCGAGAGCGGGCCGACCGAGATCCAGCGCGTCGCACCCTTGATCTCCATGCCGGAGCCCAGGGTGAGCGCAGTCAGCGCCAGGAAGAAGAAGAAGAACACCACGCCGACGCGTCGCACCTGGCGCGGGGTCAGCACCGAAACCGCGATCAGCACGGCGGCCGCCGCGGGCAGCATCATGTAGTGGTGGCGCACCAGGTAGAAGCTGTCGAGGCCGATGCGGGTCGCGACCGCCGGGCTCGCGGCCAGCACCAGGATCGCGCCGACGAACATCAGCGCGATGACGGCGGCGAGCGTCCAGCGATCGACGGTCCACCACCACTGGCCGAGTGCCGAACGGTCGGTGCGGGCGAAGCCGATCATGCGGCCCCCTTGCTTGCGAGGGTTGCCACGATCTGGCGGAAATGGTCGCCGCGCTCTTCGAAGTCGTTGTACTGGTCGAAGGAGGCGCAGGCCGGCGAGAGGAGCACGACCGGGCTTTGCGCGGCGTCCTTTTTCGCATCCGCCGCTGCCTGGGCGACGGCCTGGTCCAGCGTGCCGCTCTGCGTCGCCTTGACGGCGCTGCCGAGCTGCTTCGCGAACGCCTGGGCCGCCTCGCCGATCAGGTAGGCGCGACGGATACGCGGATAGAAGCTCTCGAGGCCGGCCAGCCCGCCATCCTTCGGCTTGCCGCCGGCGATCCAGTAGATGTTGTCGTAGCAGGCGAGCGCCTTGGCCGCGGCGTCGGCATTGGTCGCCTTGCTGTCGTTGACGAAGCG
>JAYSFH010000236.1:0-6311 GCA_041913405.1 Dongia sp.
TTGGCCGGATGCCAGCCCTCGTAGAATACCCCGCGCAACAGGATGGGAAGCTGCGCGCCGAAATGCACGGCGTTCTCCGGCCCCAGCCGATCCCGCAGCGCATGCAAGACGGCCTTGAGCGCCGCGTAGGCGTCCTCGCGGCTGTCCAGGCCCGACTCTTCGATCAGTTCCTTGAGCCAGAGATTGGTTTCGTGCAGGGTCTTTTCGAACACCGCAAGGCCGGTCGATGACATCGTCGCCTCCTATCGGTTCAGAGCGGGATCGCCGATTCGAGATGCCCCGGCAGGTCGTGCACGGGAATCTTCGTGAGGTCCTTGTCGATCTCGGCGACCAGCAAGGCCTTCGACTTCTGCCCGAGCGCCTTGCGCAGGTCGCTCAGCATATGCGGCGGGGCGACCACCACCAGGCGCTCGTAGGACTTGTCGATCGCCTTCTGCTCGACGAAGCGCGCGACGTCCTTGGCGAAGTCAGCGGCTGCCGCCCGCCGCGGATCGTGCTTGGGCTCGACCGCATGCCGGGCCTTCCCGACGCTCTCGATGCTGCGGGAGGGGCGATCGGAACCGAGGTCGCGGGTATGGTGCGAGGTGTCGGGATTGTGGAATACCCCCTGATCGACACCGATCAGGCGCTCGTTGGGATTATCCTGCGCGAAGATCTTGGCCTGGGCTGCATCGGCGATCAAAATCCAGGTCCGGCGGCGATGTGGCATGGTATGTCCTCCTGAACGCTTTGACATCTCCAAGTCGTCTCGAGAGAAGATTGAGCCGCAGCCGGAAAGACGACCTTGACCGATATCAACAAGCCCCTCTCCGCGCGGGTTTGATGGCGGTCAAACCACAGATCGGCCCCTTGCCCTAGGCTCGATGCGAGGAACGGTTCCGAAGGCCGGGGAATCCCGATGGATAGAGCGCTGCCGGAGATGTGCGAGGCGTTGGAGCGCGGCCATGTCGCGCATCGCGACCGGCTGCTGTACGGCCGGTCCGTCGCATGACCATCGGCTCTGTCACCGGTACGGCGATGGTGCTGGCGCGGCCCGGGGCGCCGCTCGTCGCGGAGAGCCGGCGCTGGGCGGCACCCGGCCTCGGCCGGGTTCTCGTCCGGGTCTGCGCCTGCGGCGTCTGCCGCACCGACCTTCACGTCGTGGACGGTGAGATCCCGACGGCCCGCTATCCGATCGTCCCCGGGCATGAAGTGGTGGGCAGGATCGTGGGGTTGAGCCAAGGCTGCGAGGGCTTTCGCATCGGCGATCGGGTTGGAATTCCCTGGCTCGGCGGCAGCTGCGGGGTCTGCGATGCCTGCCGCGCCGGCAGCGAGAATCTGTGCCCGGCCGCCGTGTTCGTCGGCGCGCATCAGGATGGCGGCTATGCCGAGTTCATCGAGGCCGACAGCCGATATTGCTTTCACATCCCCGACGCCTACGGCGATGCGGAAGCCGCGCCCCTGCTGTGCGCCGGGCTGATCGGCTATCGCGCCTTGCGCAAGGCGGGGTCGGGAGAACGCCTGGGTCTCTATGGCTTCGGCGCGGCCGCGCATATCGTGATCCAGATCGCCCGGCATGAGCGACGCGAGGTCTTCGCCTTCGCCCGGCCGGGGGACGCGGCGTCGATGGACTTCGCCCGACAACTCGGCGCCACCTGGGCCGGGCCGTCCGACGGACCGCCGCCGGCGGCGCTCGACGCGGCGATCATCTTTGCCCCGGTCGGCGCGCTGGTCCCGCAGGCGCTGAAGGCGGTCCGGCCCGGCGGCCGCGTGGTCTGCGCCGGAATCCATATGAGCGATATCCCGGCGATGCCCTATGCGCTGCTCTGGGGCGAGCGCGAGATCGTCTCGGTCGCGAACCTGACGCGCCGGGACGGCGAGGCGTTCCTCGCGCTGGCGCCGAGGATTCCGATCCGGACCGCGACGACCGGCTATGCCTTGGCGGACGCCAACCGCGCCTTGGCCGACCTCCGGCACGGGCGATTGAACGGCGCGGCGGTGCTCCAGGTTTCGTCCGACTGATCCCTAGGAAGCCGCGACGCGCGCGGCATCCTCCGCGGCGGCGATGTGGCGCTTGACCTGCAGGAACCGCTCGGGATCGACCGAGACGGAGTCGATGCCGCAGGAGACCAGGAATTCCGCGAAGTCGGGATGGTCGCTCGGCGCCTGGCCGCACAGCCCGACCTTGATGCCGCCGGCATGGGCCTCGGCGATCGCATGCGCGATCATCCACTTCACGGCCTCGTTCCGCTCGTCGAACAGCGGCGCGAGGATCTCGGAATCGCGGTCCACGCCGAGCGTCAGCTGGGTGAGATCGTTGCTGCCGATCGAGAAGCCGTCGAAGCGGCCGGCGAATTGCCGGGCGAGAATGACGTTGGCCGGGATCTCGCACATCATGTAGACCTCCAGCCCGTTTGCCCCGCGCTTCAATCCGTTCGCGGCCATCACCGCGAGCACCTGGTCGGCCTCGTCGAGCGAGCGGCAGAAGGGAATCATCACGATGACGTTGCGGAAGCCCAGCTTCTCACGCAACCGGCCGAGCGCCCGGCACTCGAGCGCGAAGCCGTCCAGATAGCGGGGCGAGTAGTAGCGGCTGGCGCCGCGGAAGCCCAGCATCGGGTTCTCCTCCGCGGCCTCGAAGCCGGCGCCGCCGAGCAGGTGCGCGTATTCGTTGGTCTTGAAGTCGCTGGTGCGGACGATGACCGGGGCCGGATGGTGGACGGCCGCGATCTTCGCCAGTGCGCAGGCGAGGTTCTCCACGAAATACTCCGACTTGTCCGCATAGCCGCGGGTGAGCGTTGCGATCTCGGCGGCGACCGCGGGATCCTTGATTTCCGGGAAATGCGCGAGCGCCATCGGATGGACCCGGATCTGGTTCGCGATCACGAACTCCATGCGCGCCAGCCCGACGCCGTCGCTCGGCAGCCGCCACCACCGCGACGCCGAGGCGGGATCGGCCAGGTTGATCATCACCTTGGTCCGGGTGGCGGGGATGGCCCCGAGAGCGATGTCCTCGACGGTGAACTTGGCCGCGCCCCGGTAGATGTAGCCCTGGTCGCCTTCGGCACAGGAGACGGTGACGGTCTCGCCGTTGCGCAGGGTGGCGGTCGCGGCGCCGGTGCCCACCACCGCCGGGAGGCCGAGTTCGCGGCTGACGATGGCGGCATGCGAGGTCCGTCCGCCGTGGTCGGTCACGATCGCCGCGGCGCGCTTCATCACCGGCACCCAGTCGGGGTCGGTGGTTGCGGTCACCAGGATCGACCCGTCCACGAATTTGTGGATATCGCTTGGGCCTGCGATCACGCAAACCGGCGCCACGGCGACGCTGTCACCGATGCTGAGGCCCTGCAGCAGGCATTCGCCTTTCGACTGGATCTTGTAATTGCGCAAGCTGGTACCGGTGCGGTGCGACTGCACCGTCTCCGGCCGGGCCTGGACGATGAACATCTCCCCGGTCTCGCCGTCCTTGGCCCATTCGATGTCCATCGGGCGGCCGTAATGCCGCTCGATCGCCTGGCCCCAGCGCGCGAGGGAAAGGATCTCGCCGTCCGACAGCACGAAGGCCTGGCGCTCGGCCTCGCTGGTCTCGACCTGCTCGGTCGTCGCCGCCTGATGGCCCTTGGCATAGACCATCTTGCGGCTCTTCTGCCCCAGCGCGCGTTCGATGATCGGCGCGAGGCCGGGGTTCGCCAGGAACGGCTTGTAGATCTCGTATTCGTCGGGATCGACCGATCCCTGGACCACCAGCTCGCCGAGGCCCCAGGCGGCGTTGATCACCACCACCTTGTCGAAGCCGGTCTCGGTGTCGAGGGTGAACATGACGCCGGAACTGCCGAGGTCGGAGCGCACCATGCGCTCGACGCCGATCGAAAGTGCAACGTCCAGATGGCCGAAGCCCTTGGTCATGCGGTAGACGATCGCCCGGTCGGTGAACAGCGAGGCAAAGCAGCGCCGGCAGGCATCGAGCAGCGCCGCCTCGCCACTGATGTTGAGGAAGGTCTCCTGGGCGCCGGCGAAGCTGGCGTCGGGCAGGTCTTCCGCGGTGGCGCTGGAGCGGACCGCGACGGCGATGTCGGCCTTGCCGCAGCGGCGGCCGAGCTCGGCATAGGCGGTGCGGATCGCCGCGACGGTCTCGGCCGGCCACTCGCCCTTCAGGAAGGCGGCACGGACGGCTTGGCCCGCCGCGCCGAGGTCATCGCCGGATGCCGAGACGCCGGAGAGCTCCGCTTCGATCACTTTCGCCAGGCCGTTATGCGCGACGAACCGGCGATAGGCGGTGGCGGTGGTGGCAAATCCCGGCGGCACCCGAATGCCCAGGGTGCCGAGGTTGCCCAGCATCTCGCCGAGCGAGGCGTTCTTGCCGCCGACGCTGGAAACATCGGCATTGCGAACCTGGTCGAGCCAGAGGATCAGCGCCTTGGAGTCGGGCATGGAAGTCTCAGTGCTTGCTGTCGGGCTTCGCGTCGCGGGCGACCGACGTTACGCGAAAGGTGAGGTCGGCGCCGGAGAGGTCGCGCACGGTCAGATACTCGCCGGGCGAAAAGGTATGGTCGCCGAAATGGAAGATCGCCTCATCGTCGCTCTCGCCGAAGGAGAAGCACCAGAGGCTCTGGTTGCGATGGACCAGGCGCCCGCGCTTGGGATCCTTGTCGCCCCAGAACTCCTCGACCACGGCGCGTCCCCGGCTGGACTGGTAGGCGGTCACGTCAAGCCGGCCGGCGCGGTCCAGCGGCGCATGCAGCAAGTAGCCATGGTCGGGACTCCCCTCCGGAAACTCGGGGTTCCGCGCCAGCTCCATTCGGATCGTGCTCCACGTCATTTGGCCCTCCTTACGGCGGCTTCGACGCGTGCCAGGCGGAAGCCGGAAAAAATACCGGATGGCAGATTGATCGGGAGGCTCGAGATGCGCTTTGATGGCGATCAAAGCGGCAAGTTGCCACGCCGGACATGACGCCGGGCCCGCCGGCGCAGTAAGGTGAGGGCGCCAATCGGGGACCATTCGTGACCGCGCAGAACCAGACCTCGGCAGCGATCGAAGGCGATGACGGACTGCTGCTGGCGCTTGAAGGCGGCCGGATCGGCACATGGCGCTATCTGGCCGCGGACCGCCGCTTTCACCTGTCCGACCGGGCGCGACAGTTGACGGGGCTCAGCCGCGGCGACGCGGATCTGAACGAATTCCTGATGAGTGTGCAGCCGGATCAAAGGCAGGAGATCGAATCGGCGTTCCACCAGATCGCCGGCGACTGGGCTTGCGATATCGACTTCCGCACCAACCTCGGGTGGCTTCGCATCCGCGGCGCATCGACCGCCGCCGGCGAGGCCCGCGGCATCCTGGTCGATATTGTCCGGCGCAAGGACCAAGAGGAATCGGTCAGCCGGCTGGCCGCGATCGTGGCCTCGTCGGACGACGCCATCATCGGCGAGTCGCTGGCCGGCATCATCACGGACTGGAATCGTGGTGCGGAGCAGATCTTCGGCTATCGGCCGCAAGAGGTCCTCGGCAAATCGGTTTCGATTCTGCTTCCGGATGATCATGCGGGCGAGACCGAGCGGATTCTCGAGCGCATCCGGCAAGGCGAGCGGGTCGATCATTTCGAGACCCAAAGACGGCGCAAGGACGGCAGCCTGATCGAGGTCTCGGTGACCGTCTCGCCGGTCTGGGACGCGGCCGGCCTGCTGGTCGGCGCGTCGAAGGTGGCACGCGACGTTTCCGCCGCGAAGCTCGCGGAGAAGGCGCTGGCCGAGCGCGAGGCACATCTCCAATCCGTCCTGGACACCGTGCCCGACGCGATGATCGTGATCGACACCAGGGGCATCATGCGGTCGTTCAGCGCCACCGCGGAGCGCCTGTTCGGCTACCGCGCGGCGGAGGCGATCGGCCAGAACGTTCGGATCCTGATGCCGACGCCCTATCGCGAAAGCCATGACGGCTATCTGCGGCGCTACATGACCACCGGGGAACGC
Source organism: Dongia sp. (assembly GCA_041913405.1). Classification (GTDB taxonomy): domain Bacteria; phylum Pseudomonadota; class Alphaproteobacteria; order Dongiales; family Dongiaceae; genus Dongia. Next base: position 5,947 of record JAYSFH010000236.1, read on the forward strand.
CGGATCATTGGGATCGGCCGCATCGTGGTCGGGCGGCGCAAGGACGGCTCGACCTTTCCCATGGAGCTTTCCGTCGGCGAGATGAGTGTCGGCGATCGCCGCTTCTTCACCGGATTTGCCAGGGACCTGACCGACCGGCAGGAGGCGCAGCAGCGGCTGCAGGAGCTGCAGTCCGAGCTCATCCACATGGCGCGGTTCACCGCGCTCGGCGAGATGGCCTCGACGCTGGCCCATGAGCTGAACCAGCCGCTGACCGCGGCCGCCAGCTACCTCAATGGCGCGAGGCGACTCCTGGACCAGAACCAGCCGGGCGGGCTGCCGATGGTGCGCGACGCGGTGGACCGCGCCGCGCAGCAGGCCTTGCG
>JAYSFH010000237.1:0-2906 GCA_041913405.1 Dongia sp.
GATCGCAACCTTGCCGTCGATGATGGAGATCGAGCGCAGGTAGCCGGCGGTCTTGTTGGGATCGCTGTCATCCAGCAGTTGCTCGATTACTTCGGTCGGGCTCGGTGCCGCGGCACTGCCCGCCTGGCTCTCCTGCTCGAGCTTCTGGAAGCCGAACATCATCGTGCCGTCGGCGCGGCGGCGCAGCGTGAGGTCGGGCGAGATGACCTCGACCTTGGACGGCGCGATCAAGCCGTGCATCGCCGCCCTCGCGCTCAAAGTCAGCGAGACCTGCGGCAGCACGGCGAGGTCGCGGTCGCGCCGGTCCTTCACATGCAGGTTGACGGCGCGCAGGTCCAGCCCGCGCGGCCAGCCGGCCCAGGTCAGGACCGTATCCTCGATCTCCACCCGGAATTCGCTGTTGGCCTCCGCCACCGAGCGCTCCACGTAGGGCGCCAGGAACGCCATGTGGATCGGCCCTTCGTAGATCAGGCGCCAGGCCAGGAAGCCGACCAGCAAGGCCATGCCGGCCAGCAGCGCGCCCAGAACTTCCAGCGCGATCTTGGTGGTGCGCCGGATCAAGGTTGCGTGTTCCTGGAGTTGGTCTCAGCCTGATGGGTCTCAAGCTGCGGCAAGGCCCTCACCCTGTCCCTCTCCCACAGCGGACGAATGTCCGCCTTCGCGGACGGTGCGAGGGGACGCTGCCGCACGAGCCTTCGAGAATCCCCCTCTCCCGGAGGGAGAGGGTTGGGGTGAGGGTCTTGACGCAGCTTGAGACGGAACAGGATAGTCTCCGGCATCCGTAAGCATGCAATCCGGAACAATCGCCGCGTAATGCCCACACTTCTCAGCCTGCTGGCCGACCGGCCCTTGCCGGAACCCGGCGATCCGAGCCAGGCGGAGCTCCACCTGTCGCAATGCACCGAGCCCGAGCTCGCCGAGATTGCCGCGGATCCGACCGGGCTTCGCTTGCTGAAATCGGTGTTCGGCAACAGCCCCTTCCTCGCGCGATGCCTGCTGCGAGACCCGGCTTTTGCCCGCCAGCTTGCCTTTTCGGATCCCGAGTCGCTGTTTAGCACATTGATTCAGGAACTGCACCCCAAGGCGCTGATGGACCTGGACGAATCCGTCCTCATGCAGCGCCTTCGCGTGGCCCGCCGCCGCGCCGCCCTGCTGATCGCGGCCTGCGATATCGGCGGGCTTTGGCACCTGGAAAAGCTGACCGGTGCCCTGAGCCAATTTGCCGATGCCGCAGTGCGCGCCGCCGTTTCACATCTGCTTTACCGGAGTGCCGCCGGCGGCGAGCTGGACCTCCCCGACCGGGAGGATCCGGAACGCGACAGCGGCTTCTTCGTGCTCGCCTTGGGAAAATTGGGCGCCTATGAGCTCAACTATTCCAGCGACATCGACCTGATCCTGCTCTACGACCAGGGCAAGGTCCGTTATGTCGGCCGGCGCAGCGCGCAGGAATGCTTCGTCAAGCTGGCGCGCAACCTGGTGCGCATCCTGCAGGACGCGACGCCCGACGGCTATGTATGCCGGGTCGACCTGCGCCTGCGCCCGGATCCCGCTTCGACGCCGCTGGTCATGTCGGCGCTCGCCGCCGAGACCTATTACGAAGGCATGGGGCAGAACTGGGAACGCGCGGCGATGATCAAGGCCCGCGTCTCCGCCGGCGACGCGCAGGCGGGCAAGCAGTTCCTGCTGCAGCTCCGGCCCTTCGTGTGGCGCAAGCACCTCGACTTCTACGCCATCCAGGACATCCACTCGATCAAGCGCCAGATCCACGCGGTCAAAGGCTTCCGCAACGTCGCGGTCGCCGGCCACAACATCAAGGTCGGCCGCGGCGGCATCCGCGAGATCGAGTTCTTCGCCCAGACCCAGCAGCTGATCTGGGGCGGCCGCAATCCCGATCTCCGCACCCAGGCGACACTCGACACCCTGGAAGGCCTGGTCGCCTTCGGCCGGACCAAGCGCGAAGTCGCCGCCTATCGCTATCTCCGCCATGTCGAGCATCGCCTGCAGATGATGGAGGACCAGCAGACCCAGACCCTGCCGCAGGTCGGCCCGACCCTCGATGTGCTGGCGAAGTTCTGCGGCCATAAGGACACCAACGACTTCGAGCTCACCCTGCTCGAGCATATGGCCAAGGTCGAAGACCACTACGCCGAGCTGTTCGAAGAAGCGCCGGATCTCGGTGGCCCGAGCAACCTGGTCTTCACCGGCACCGAGGACGACCCCGGGACGGTGCAGTCGCTGCAGCAGATGGGCTTCCCCGACGGCAGTCTCGTCTCCGGCTTCGTGCGCGACTGGCATCGCGGGCGCTATCGCGCCACCCGCAGCGCCCGCGCCCGCGAGCTGCTGACCGAATTGATGCCGCGCCTGTTGCAGGCCTTGGCCGGCACTGCCGATGCCGATCTCGCCATCCGGCGGTTCGACAACTTCCTGCAGGCATTGCCCGCCGGCGTGCAGATCTTCTCCCTGCTCTATTCCAATCCCGGCCTGCTCGATCTCGTCGCCGAGATCATGGGTTCGGCGCCGCTGCTCGCCGATCGCCTGAGCCGCCGTCCCGCGCTGCTGGAAAGCGTGCTCACCGCCGGCTTCTTCGAGCCGGTGCCGCAGCGCCAGGCCCTGAACGAGGACATCGAACGCCAGCTCGAACAGGCACTGAACTTCGAGGATGCGCTCGACATCGTCCGCCGCTGGACCAAGGACCGCCAGTTCCAGATCGGCGTGCGGCTGCTGCGCGGGACCGCCGACGGCGAGGAAGCGGGCTCGGCCTTGAGCGACATCGCCGATATCGCGCTCTCCCAGCTCTTCCCGCGCGCGATCGCCGAGTTCGAGCGCCAGCACGGCAAGCTGCCCGGCCGCGGCATCGCGCTGGTCGCGCTCGGCAAGCTCGGCAGCCGCGAGATGACGGTCACCTC
>JAYSFH010000237.1:2916-6300 GCA_041913405.1 Dongia sp.
GGCGTCGCGGACTGGGACACCACGCTCTCCGATGGACCGAAGCCGCTGGCGCCGATCACCTACTACGCGCGGATCGCCCAGCGCTTCATCAACGCGATCTCGGCGATGACCGGCGAAGGCGGGTTGTTCGAGGTCGACATGCGCCTCCGGCCCAGCGGCGCCTCCGGCCCGATCGCCAGCGGCCTGCAGCCCTTCGAGAAATACCAGACCGAGGAGGCCTGGACCTGGGAGCATATGGCGCTGACCCGCGCCCGCGTGATCTGCGGCGATCCCGGCCTGACGGCCGACTGCGACGCGGTGTTCCAGCGCATCCTCACCCGCCCGCGCGATCCCGCGAAGCTCGCCGCCGACATCCTCGACATGCGCCTCAGGATGGCGCAGCAGTATCGCGGCGACAACATCTGGGACCTCAAGTTCCTGCGCGGCGGCCAGGTCGATCTCGATTTCATCGCCCAGTATCTGCAGCTCCGCCATGGCCACGAGCACCCGGAGATCCTGGCGCGCGATGGCGGCCAGGTCCTGGAACGCGCCCGCGACCTGGCATTGCTGGACGACGGGACCGCCGACCAGCTGATGGCGATCGGCCGGCTCTGGCGCCAGCTGCAGCAGACCATCCGCCTGGTGGTCGGCGCCAAGGTCGAGGAGGCGCAGCTCCGCGAGCCGACCCGCCGCCAGCTGGCGCAAAGCGGCGGCGCCGACGATTTCAAGGCGCTGAAGGAGCTGATCCGCAAGCGCGCCGCCGCCGTATACAAGGCCTATCACGCGATCATCGGACCGGAACCCACGACATCGAAGGGAGAATCCACATGACACTCAAAGTCGGCGACAAAGCGCCCGCCTTCACCCTGATGACCGACGGCGGCAGCAAGCTCACCTCGGCCTCCTTGAAGGGCAAGAATATCGTGCTCTATTTCTACCCGAAGGACGACACGCCGGGTTGCACAACGGAAGCCTGCGGCTTCCGCGACGAGCAGCCGAAGTTCAAGAAGATGGACGCGGTGGTGGTCGGCGTCTCGCGGGATTCGGTTTCCAGCCACGACAAGTTCAAGAAGAAGTACGACCTCAACTTCCAGCTCGGCGCCGATGAGAGCGGCAAGGTGACCGAGGATTACGAGGTTTGGGTCGAGAAGAGCATGTACGGCAAGAAATACATGGGCATTGAGCGTGCCACCTATCTGATCGACGGCAAGGGCGTCATCCGCGGCATCTGGCGCAAGGTGAAGGTCGACGGCCATGTCGACGAGGTGCTGAAGGCCGTGAAGGCGCTGGATTGACCCTGCTCGGCGCCGCCGTAGAAGTCCTCGCGACTGCCGATCCCGCCGTCAAGGCCACGGCCAGCCATCGCGCGGCCGAGGCCTGGCGGGCGGGCAAGCTGACGCCGGGTTCGGCGCAACCGCCCGATCGTCCCGCGCGGCCCGACCGTCCGCTCCTGCTCGCCCCCAAGGAGATGCCGAAGCGCAAGGCCGGCGGCAATGCCGCCAAGCGCATCGCCCTGCTGCACGCCCTGGCGCATATCGAATTGAACGCGATCGACCTCGCCTGGGACCTGATCGCGCGCTTCGGCAAAGAAGACATGCCGCACGCATTCTTCGATGACTGGGTCAAGGTCGCCGACGAAGAAGCGCTGCATTTCGAACTGCTCGCCGCGCGCCTGCGGGAGCTCGGTGCCGCCTATGGCGATCTCCCCGCCCATGACGGCTTATGGGAAGCGGCCACCGTTACCGCGCAGGACCTGCTCGCACGCCTCGCGATCGTGCCGCTGGTGCTGGAAGCGCGCGGCCTCGACGTGACCCCGGCGACCGTCGCCGACATGCGCCGCGCCGGCGACGACGCGACCGCCGACCTGCTCCAGCGCATCTATGAGGACGAGATCGGCCATGTCGCCGCCGGCATGCGCTGGTTCGAGCATTTCGCGCGCGAAGCAGGCCATGACCCGCAGGCGCATTGGCAGGCGCTGCTGAAGCAGCATTTCCGCGGCGTGCTGAAGCCGCCGTTCAACGATACCGCCCGCGCCGCCGCCGGCATGCCCGCGGCCTACTACACGCAATAGAAAACCCGGCCGCGGGGTCTTGCGGCCGGGTCTTCGGTGTTGGTCCGGCGCCGCGGGCGGTCTGGGAGTGCCGTCCGCGACGCCGGTCGTCGCGCCTCTTACTGCACGGTCTCGCCGTGCAGCCCGAGGTCGAGACCATCTCTTTCGATATCCTCCGAGACCCGGAGGCCGATCACCAGATCGATCGCCTTCAGGATGACGAAGCTGCCGACACCCGTCCAAACCACCGTCAGGAGCACACCCTCAGCCTGGATCACCAGCTGGGACATGCTGCCGGCAACGCCGCCGATCGCAGCATCGGCCAGCACACCCGTCAGCAATGCACCGATGATGCCGCCGATGCCATGCACGCCGAAGGCATCCAGCGAGTCATCGTAGCCAAGGGCATGCTTCAGCGCGGTGGCGGCGAAGTAGCAGGCCACGCCCGCGACCAAGCCGATGATCAGCGCGCCGCTCGGCGACACGAAACCGCAGGCCGGGGTGATGGCGACAAGGCCGGCGACCGCACCCGAGATGATGCCGAGCACGGAGGGCTTCTTCTTGGTCAGCCACTCGGCGAACATCCAGGCGACACCGGCCGCACCGGTGGCGATCTGGGTGGTCGTCATCGCCATGCCGGCGCGTCCCGAGGCACCAAGCGCCGAGCCGGCATTGAAGCCGAACCAGCCCACCCACAGCAGGCCCGCGCCGATCACCGCGAGCACGAGATTGTGCGGCGGCATCGGGTTTTTCGGATAGCCCATGCGCTTGCCGAGCACGAGGCAGGCGACCAGGCCGGCGATGCCGGCATTGATATGCACGACAGTGCCGCCGGCAAAGTCCAGGATGCCCGCCTTGAACATCAGGCCGTCGGCCTGCCACATGATGTGGGCGATCGGCGAGTAGACCAGGAGCGACCACAGCACCGAGAACAGGCACATGGCGCTGAACTTCATGCGGTCGGCATAGGCGCCGCAGATCAGGGCCGGTGTGATGATCGCGAAGGTCATCTGGAACATCATGAAGACCGATTCCGGCATGGTGCCGGAAAGGCCATCGACGGTGAGGCCTGCCAGGAAGAAGCGGTCCATGTTGCCGAAGTAGGCGTTGCCCGGGCTGAAAGCGAGGGTGTAGCCGATGATGAACCAGACCAGGGTGATGAGGCACTGGATCGCGAAGCTCTGCATGACGGTGGCAAGCATGTTCTGCTTGCGAACCATGCCCGCGTAGAACAACGCCAGGCCGGGCGTCGTCATCATCAACACGATCGCCGTGGAGGCCAGCATCCACGCCGTATCGCCGTTGTTGATCGTCGGAGTGGCAGGAGCGGCAGCCGCGGCGGCATCAGCGGCCGG
>JAYSFH010000238.1:0-6269 GCA_041913405.1 Dongia sp.
TGGATCTGCCGGCCGACCAGCGGCGAGGCCAGGCCGGCGATCAGCAGGCCCAGCGACAGTCCGGCCACGACCCAGGTCAGCGGCCAGCCGGTATCGGCGGCGATCGGCTGCGCCAGGACCGCGAGCAGATAGTAGGAGGAACCCCAGGCCAGGATCTGGGTGATCCCCAGCGCCGGGACGATGAGCTTCGGTGACGGGACCGCGACGGCAGCGCCTTCGGCCGCCGAAGCGGTCAAGCGGCGACGCCGCAGCCGCAGCCCTTCTGGCCTTCGTCCTTCGCGACTTCGTCGGCGACGCAGCAGGCATCCTCCCGCACGATCGCCGGACCGCCGCAGCAGCTCGCGGCCTTGACGGCGACCGGCCCACAGCAGCCGGCGCCGTCTTCCTCGAAGTCGGTCTGGCAGATGCCGGTATCCGGGAGAACCAAGTGCACGTTGTCGGCGGCCACCATGTCACCGGCGATCGCCGCGGCCACCGACCGCGCCTGCTCATACCCGGTCAGCAGCAGGAAGGTGGGTGCCCGGCCGTAGCTCTTCACGCCGATCGTGTAGAAGCCGGGCTCGGGATGCGAGAGCGCGCGGTGTCCGTGCGGCTCGACCGAGCCGCAGGAATGCAGGTTGGGGTCGATCATCGGCCCCAGGACCTTGACGCTTTCCAGCCAGGGATCGAGCTCCAGCCGGAGCTCGCGAGTCATCTCGAGATCGGGCCGCTGGCCGGTCGCGACGATGATCTCATCGACCTCCGGCAGGGTGACGGCCTCGCCATCGACCCGGCCCGAGAGCGTGACACCGGCGCCCGAGCGCGCGACGGATTCCGTCGCGAAGCCGGTGACCAGAGTGACGCGGCCGGAATCCACCAGGCTCTTCAAATGCTGGCCGAGCTTGCCGCGCGCGGCCAGCTCGTCGGCATCGCCGCCGCCATAGATCTTCGCCATGTTCTCGCCGCGGACCACCCAGAACAAGGTGCCGGCGGCTTCAAGCTTGGTCAGGTCGAGCAGCACGTTGATCGCGGAATAGCCGGCGCCGACCACGGCGACACGCTTGCCGGCATAGCAATCGCGCTGGCGCCCGAGGATGTCGGGCATGCCGTAGGCGAGGTGGTCGCGCGCTTCCGTTTCGCCGAGCGCCGGCAGGCCGGTGGCACCCAGCGGGTTGGGATTCTGCCAGGTGCCGGAAGCGTCGATCACCACGCGGGCGAGATCGACGCGCTCGGAGCCGTCGAGCTTGCGGACGCGGAGCGCGAAGGGCTTGGTCTCGCGGCCGCGGCTCGCCACCTTGTCGATGCCCTGGCGCGAGACCGCCGTGACCTTGGCGCCGGTCTCGATCGCAGCGGCGAGGCCCGGCACGCGGCTGAGCGGCAGCAGGTAGCGATCCACCAGATCGCCGCCGGTCGGCAAGGCATTGCTCTGCGGCAGCGACCAGGCTTCGGCTTCGAGCAGCCGGCGCGAGACCGGATCGACGCTCTGCTCCCAGCTGGTGAAGATGCGCACATGCGCCCAATCCTGGAGATTGGCGCCGACGGAGTTCCCAGCCTCATAGACCCGGACGGGAATGCCGCGCTCGACCAGGTTCGCGGCGGCGGCGAGGCCGACCGGTCCGGCGCCGATCACGGCAATGGGGAGATCGTTCATCGACATCAGGCCACCTTCTTTCCGCCGGCGCAGGCCGCGTCCATGCAGCATTCGTCGACCAGATAACCGACCAACCCGTTCATCGCGTCGTAATTGGCGCGGCAGATCAGGGTCGTCGCCTGGCGCTCCTGAGTGATCAGCCCGGCTTCCTTGAGATGCCGGATGTGATGCGACAGGGTCGAGGCCGCGATATCGAGCTTCGCCTGCAAGGTGCCGACCGGCAGCCCGTCATGCCCGGCTCGCACCAGCATGCGGTAGAGCTTCAGCCGAAGCGGATTGCCGAGGGATTCGAGCTGATGGGCGGCTATTTCGAGTTTCATGGAAATAAGATGCGCGCGGGGCCCGGCGGCGTCAAGAGGGTATTTCGAATAAATTGGAAATACTAGAACGCGCTTGTTCTTGAACGTCATGCCCGGGCTTGACCCGGGCATCCGGCTCCAATCAGCGCGAGATCGCCGGGTCAAGCCCGGCGATGACGGTCTACTTGGGATGCGCTAGGAGGCCCGGCGCGTGCGGTCGATGGTGAAGAGTTCCTGCGGCTGGCTGACGCCGCGCAGGGCGTAGCGGCCGAGCGAGACCAGGTCGCGGCGGCGTGGCCCCGCTCCTTCCGCGAAGGCCGAGGAGACGATCACCCGCTGGTCCAGCGAACGGCACATACCGCCGATGCGGCTGGCCTCGTTGACCGCGGGGCCGAGCACGGTGAAGTCGAGACGGTTCGCGCTGCCGAAATTTCCGAACAGCAAATCGCCGGAATGGAGCGCCAGGTAGAAATCGGTGGTGCGCTGGCCCTGGGCAAGCCGCGCCGCGCTCAGCGCCGCGATCTTCTCCTCGGCGCGGAAGGCGGCATCGAGCGCGTTCGACCGCGCGATTCCCATGTCGTCATGGCCGAAGATCGCGAGGATGCCGTCGCCGATGAATTTCAGCACCTCGCCGCCATGCGCCTCGATCGATTCCACCAGGCAGGCGGCATATTCGTTGAGGAAGCTCAAGAGATGCTCGCGCTCGACCTCGTCGGCGATCCGGGTGAAATGCTGCAGGTCGCTGTACCAGATGATGGTCTGGATCGCGTCGGCCTGGCCGCGGTTGATGTTGCCGCCCAGCACGCGCCGTGCCGCGCCGGTGCCGAGATAGGTCTCCAGCAGGGTGCGGATCGTGCCGTGGAGCGCGCGGCTCTGGTAGCTGAGCGCGAAGGCCCAGGCGACGCGCTCGAGCTGCGAGATCTCCAGATCGCTGTAGCCGCCCGGCCGGTCGATGGTCCAGGACGAGACCATGCTGCCGACCTTGCCGCTGACTTCCGGATCGCCGTTGCGATGGATCATCGCATAGTAGTCGGTACAGCCCTCGGCTTTCAGCGTATCCAGCAACTCGTACTCGCCGTCGCGATAATCGCCGTCGAGGCGACGGCGCATCGAGCTTTCATTGCCCTCGACCAGGGTGCGGAATGGGCTCTTCTCCCATTCGTCCAACGAGACGCGGTCGTGGAAATATTCCTCGCGCTGCACCGGCTCGTTGCGGATCCAGCGGAAGCCGCGGGAATCGATGGTGGGATGCAGCAGGCCCGAACCCGCCGCGACCCGCTTCAATGGAAGCCCGCCCGCGACGAAGCGGTCGCAGAGACCCTGCAGCAATTCGCTCTCGCTGCGGCCGGCGAAAGCTGCCTGAACCAGCCAGTCGACGGCAGCGGTAACGGCTTCTTCCTGCATCGCAAATGGGTTCCGTTCTCGATTCTACTGTTTCTCGACGGCCTGGATCGAACCGATCCCGGTTACCCAGGACTGGCGCGAGCGGGTCCAATACTGGTGCCTCGGCTGGAGCTGATCGCGCTGGCGGATCGCGCCGACCCGCAGCCCAAGAAAGGGCCGGCGACCCGGCGGCACTTCGCCCGCCTCCGTGGAATGGATGGCGGTGCCGCAGTTCGGGCAGAAGGATTGCGCGCGCCGGCTGCCGCTTTCCGCGACTTTCACATAGGTCTTCAGCTCACCGGACAACAGCTTGAACGTACCGGGCGTGGCGGGAACCACGACCCGGAAAGCTGAGCCGGACAGGGTCTGGCAGTCGGTGCAGTGGCAGAGCTCCACCTGTTCCGGATCGACCTCCGCGACGTAGCTGATGAATCCGCAATGGCATCCCCCATCGACTTTCACCGCTGATCTCCCACCAGAGTTGAGAACAGATGGTTATCGCTGGCACTTCGGACAATAGAAAGTGCTGCGTCCGCCCTGGGTGATGCGGCGCACAGTGCCGGCACCGTTCGGGCAGGGCTTGCCCTCCTTCTCATAGACCCGCCAGCGGTGCTGGAAATAGCCGAGCTCGCCGTCGGCCTGGACGTAGTCCCGGAGCGACGAGCCGCCGGCCGCGACCGCTTCGTTCAGCACGGTCTTGATCGCCTGGGCGAGCTTCTCGGCGCGGTCGCCCTGCACCGTGTAGGCGAGGCGCTTCGGGCTGATGCCGGCGCGGAACAGGGCTTCCGAGGCGTAGATGTTGCCGACACCCGCGACCACCTTCTGGTCGAGGATCGCGACCTTGATCGAGGTCTTCTTGCCCTTCAGGGCCGCGGCGAGGATCGGGCCGCTGAACGCATTGCCGAGCGGCTCCGGGCCGATGCCCTTGATCAGCTTGTGCTGCTCCAGCTGGTCGGTCGCGACCAGGTCCATCATGCCGAAGCGGCGGGCGTCGTTGAAGCGCAGGCACCAGCCGTCATCGGTCTCCATGATCACATGGTCATGGGTCTCGAGCGTCTCCGGCCGGCCCTTGGAGAGCAGCATGCGGCCCGACATGCCGAGATGCGCCAGCAAGGCGTTGCCGTCATCGAGCTCGGCCACGATATACTTGGCGCGCCGGCGCACCTTGATCACCTTCCGTCCGGTCAGCTTCTCGGCGAAGCCCTTCGGAAACGGCCAGCGCAGGTCGCCGCGCCGGGTCTCGACCTTGACCAGCTTATGGCGCTCCAGGCGCTTGGCGAGGCCGCGGGCGACGGTTTCGACTTCGGGCAGCTCGGGCATGGAAGCCTTAGGGAGATGTTCGACGGAAGTTCCAAACTTAGCCCTTCGGTCGTCGGGTTTAAAGGTCGGCCACTGCCAACGCGTGTCAGGAGGATGGCGAGTGCGGATGAAGTCATCAGTCGCACCCCCTCCCCAGCCCTCCCCCAAAGACGGGGGAGGGAGAAGAAAGAAAGCCCTCCCCCGTCTTCGGGGGGAGGCCCGCGGACGAATGTCCGCATTCGCGGACGGGGGGAGGGGGTGCGGCAAACGCGATGCGCACTCCTCGCGCACTGGCCTATTCAGACTCCCGCCGCTATTGTCCGCCGCATGAATGAACAGAACAAAACCTGGTTCGGATTCCGCCGCGTCGATGCCGCGGAAAAGACCGAATTGGTGCGCGGGGTTTTCTCCTCGGTCGCCGGCCGCTATGACCTGATGAACGACCTGATGTCGGGCGGCATCCATCGGCTCTGGAAAGGGGCGATGATCGACTGGCTGAACCCCAGGAACGGCCAGCGCTTCCTCGACGTCGGCGGCGGCACCGGCGACATCGCCTTCCGGATCCATGACCGCGCGCCGGAGACCGAGATCACGGTCTGCGACCTGACGCCGGAAATGCTCAGCGTCGGCCGCGACCGCGCCATCGACCGCGGCGTGCTTGCCGGGATCGACTGGGTCTCGGGCAATGCCGAAGCGCTGCCGGTCGGCGAGATGCAGTTCGACGCCTATACCATCGCCTTTTGCCTCAGGAACGTCGGCGACCAGGCCAAGGCCTTGCGCGAAGCCTATCGCGCGTTGCGGCCCGGCGGGCGATTCCTCTGCCTGGAATTCTCCCATGTCGCGGTGCCGGCGATCGCCAAGCTCTACGACGTCTATTCCTTCAAGGTGCTGCCCTGGCTCGGCCAGCATGTGGCGCAGGACCGCGACTCCTACCAGTATCTGGTGGAATCGATCCGGCGCTTTCCAACCCAGGACCACCTGGCCGGCATGATCGCGGAGGCCGGATTCCAGAATGTCAGCTATCGCAATCTTTCCGCCGGGATCGCGGCACTCCATTCGGGCTGGCGGATCTAGAAGCATGCTGCGGGCTCTCCGGTCACTCTATCGCCTGTTCCAGATGGCGCGCAGCGCAGCGCGGCACGGGGCACTCTCGCCGTTCGAGGAAGCGCTGGCCGGCGCCGGCCTGACGCCGGTGGTCCTGTTCTTCATCCGCGTGATCTTCGGCCGGCCGGTAGGCGATCTCCGGCCCGGAGAACGCCTGGCCAATGCGCTGAGCGAGCTCGGTCCGGCCTTCATCAAGTTCGGCCAGGTGCTGTCGACCCGCTCGGATCTCCTGGGCGAAGAGGTCGCGGCGGACCTCGCGAAGCTCCAGGACCAGCTGCCGCATTTCAGCTCATTCGCGGCGCGCAGCACGATCGAGGCCGAGCTCGGGAGCCCGATCGACCTGCTCTATCTGCAATTCGACGACGTCCCGGTCTCGGCTGCCTCGATCAGCCAGGTGCATTTCGCGGTCACCACGCCGGATGCGGCAAATCCCGAAGGCCGCGCGGTGGCGGTCAAGGTGCTGCGGCCGGATATCGAGCTCGCCTTTGCGCGCGACATCGACCTGCTGCTGTGGATCGCCGAGGTGATCGAGCGCACCCAGCCGAAGCTGCGCC
>JAYSFH010000239.1:0-1495 GCA_041913405.1 Dongia sp.
GACCAGACGCTTGGCCGCCGCACCTCCGACAGCAGTGACAGCGGGCTTTCCGGCCGCATCTATTCGATGATCGCCCAGGAGATGAGCGATCCCGACACCCGCGGCCATGTAGTCTGGATCCTCGCCTCCTCCCGCCCCGACATGATCGAGGTCGACCTGAAGCGCCCCGGCCGCGTGGACGTGAAGGTCCCGCTGCTGCCGACCACCACACCGGAGGAAAGCGCCAAGCTGCTGCGCGCCTTGTGCAAGCGGATGGGCCTCGACGTCACCAAGGAACAACTCGTCGCCCTGGGAGACAAGCTGCCTTTGTTGCTGACCCCGGGGGCCGCGGAAGCGATCGCGGTCAAGGCCTATCGCCTCGCGCGGACGGAGAAGCTGGAATCGATCAAGGCGATCGAAGCCTGCCTGACCGGCTATCAGCCGCCGGTGCCCGAGGACGTGCTGAAGTTCCAGATGGTGCTGGCGATCCGCGAGGCGACCGACCTCGCCTTCGTGCCTGAAAGCCTGCGCAAGCTCGCCGGGAAGGCCGATGCTTAGATATCTCTGGAAAGCCTTCAACGTGCGGCCGATCGGCATGCCGGTGCCGCCGCTCTGGTTCGCAGTCCTGGCCTCGGGCCTGGTCGGCTATTTCATCGCAGCCCCCCTCGCCCTGATCGGCCTGGGTGCGACGGCGATGTTCACCGGCGTCCTCGCCAGCAGCAAACGCTTCCGCACCGCGGTGGACGCACATCTGCTCCTGCCGCCGCCGGAGAACGAATATGCCGGCCTGCTGCAGCGGCTGGACCCCTGGAGCCGCGAACGTCATGCCAAGCTCGAGGCGCAATGCGCCGAGCTCCAGAAGGTGCTGGAGAACGCCAAGGCCGGCCAGGAACATATCGCCGGCGTCTGGCAGCTGGTCGGGTTGCACCTGAAGCTGCTGGCGGCCCGCAGCGCCGCGATCGCCGTGACCGAGAACCGCGACGAGAAGGGCAAGGCGTCCCTCGCCCAGCAACTCGCCGAGGTGAAGAAGCGCATCGGCACCGACGGGCTGGACAACGATCTTCGCGAAACGCTGGAAGACCAACAGCGGATCCTGGAGCAGCGCATCGGCATGCGGGCCGAGGCGGAGCGCCGCATCAACGTGCTCGACGCCGAGCTCGAGCGGATCCGCGACCAGATGGCGCTGATGCGGGAGCAGGCACTGCTGAGCTCCGACCCGGCCTCGATCGGGAGGTCGGTGGACGGCCTCGCCGCCTTCCTCACGGAATCCGGCCGCTGGCTCAAGGACCAGGAAGAGATCTTCGGCGAGATCGCCGAGTTGGGCGCGACGCCCTACGAGTCCCCGTTCAAGGACTCGCCGCAGAAGCAACGCAACAGCAAGCGCGTGGGAGAATCCCAATGACGGATCCGAGCTCGATCAATCGTCCGAAGCGTTCGCCGCTCGGGATCATCATCACGCTCGTTCTGGGCCTCGGCGTGATCGGCCTCGGCGGCTGGCTCTACTACAAGAACCAGG
>JAYSFH010000239.1:1505-6263 GCA_041913405.1 Dongia sp.
CGCGCCGACCGCCGCCACCACGCAGTCATCGACCCAGCAGACCTCGCAGGCAACGCCTGCCGCTCCGTCGAACGAGCAGGTCGACGTGCCGGCGCCGGTCGAACCCTCGGCTGGCAGCCCGCAGATCGAGGCCGCCGCAGCCTATGTGCCGAAGAACAACGTGGTCGAGATCGACATCTCGGAATATGCCGGCTACGGCGGCTTGATCGTCGCCAATGGCGGCCTCGACCCCAACCCGGACTCCTTCTTCGCCAAGGAATACGGCTTCCAGGTGAAGCTCTCGGTCTCCGAGGAAGAGACCTGGGGCAAGCTCAACAATGGCAAGTTCGCGGCCGCCGCCACCACGGCGGACGTGCTGGCGGTGCTGGGGCGGCAGTTCAACGTCGTCGTGCCGGCACAGATCAGCTTCTCCCGCGGCGCCGACATGATCGTGGTCGATCAGGGCATCGCCTCGGTCAACCAGCTCGCCGGCAAGGTGGTCTCCGGCTCGGAGTTCAACGAGAGCGAGTTCTTCCTGCGTTATCTCGCCAGCGAAGCGGGCTTGAAGGTAAAGCTGCTGCGCGATCTCGACGCCCGGCCGGCGGCGGATGAAGTCGGCCTGGTCTTCTACGAAGACTCCTTCGTCGCCTGCGACGCCTACGAGGCGGAGTTGCAGAACGGCACCAACCGCCTGAACGGCTGCGTCGGCTGGACGCCGCGCACCGATGAAGTGATCGAGGCTTCCGGCGGCAAGGCGAAGATGCTGGTCTCCAACAAGAACCTGCTGATCATCGCCGACATCCTGACCGTCAACAAAGGCTTCGCCGAGGCCAACCCGAAAATGGTCAAGGGCATCGTGCACGGCCTGCTGGAGGGCAACCGCCGCCTGCGCGATCAGCCGGACCAGAATCTCGGCGTGGTCGCCAGGGCGTTCAAATGGAGCGAAGCTGACACCAAGGACGAGCTGGCGCATGTCCATCTCTCCAACCTCCCGGAAAGCCTCGCCTTCTTCAAGGGCACGATCGACGCCGCGGGCTCGTTCTCCGGCATCTACCAGTCCTCGGTGCTGTCCTACGGCGACCGGATCAAGAATCCCGTCGACGGCGACCGCTTCGTCGATACCAGTTCTCTCGATGCACTGAAGAGCGAGGGCAAGTTCGCCGATCAGGTGATCGCGATCGCGCCGATCCGCACCACCACGACCCAGGCGCTGGAAGGCGATCCGCTGCTGAAGAAGGACATCCGCTTCTTCTTCGAACCGAACTCCGCCCGCCTCGACGATGCGTCGGCGGAGAACCAGCAGTATCTCGAGACGGTGAAGAGCTTCCTGCAGGTCAGCCCCGGCTCGGAGATCCTGCTGCGCGGCCATGTCGACAACGCGCGGATCGAGGAGTTCCGCAAGCAGGGCGGCGAGGAACTGGTGAAGTCCATGGCCTTGAAGGCGATGGAGCTTTCCAAGCAGCGCGCGGAGGCGGTGCGCACCGCATTGCTCAAGAAGTTTCCCAACATCGACCCGAAACGCGTCGAGATAGTCGGCCGCGGCTGGGAGGAGCCATCCAGCACGGACAGCAATCTCAATCGACGGGTCGAGGCGCAGTGGTTTACTCTGGAATAGAGCGACCACCTGCCTGAATCGAGGAAGTCATGAACGACAAGGTCCACCACCAGCCTCTGGGCGGCAACCAGATGCCGCGCTTCGGCGGCCCCGCCACCATGATGCGGCTGCCCGCCGTCTCCAGCGCCAAGGGGCTCGATGCCTGCTTCGTCGGCGTGCCGTTCGACATCGGCACCTCGAACCGCGCCGGCGCGCGGTTCGCGCCGCGGCAGATCCGGGCCGAGAGCTGCCTCATTCGCCCCTACAACATGGCGACGCGCGCGGCGCCCTTCGACAGCCTATCGGTCGCAGATGTGGGCGACGTGGCGATCAACACCTTCAATCTCGAGAAGAGCATCGGGCTGATCGAGAAGGCCTATGACGAGATCCTCTCGCACAACTGCATCCCGATGACGATCGGCGGCGATCACACCATCGCGCTGCCGATCCTGCGGGCGCTGAAGCGCAAGTACGGGCCGGTCGGCATGGTGCATTTCGACGCCCATTCCGATATCAACGACACGATGTTCGGCGAGAAGATCGCGCATGGCACGCCGTTCCGCCGCGCGGTCGATGAAGGCCTGCTCGACGGCAAGCGCGTGGCGCAGATCGGGTTGCGCGCGACGGGGTATTCGGCGGAGGATTTCGACTGGCCGCGCCAACAGGGCTTCCGCGTCGTGCAGGCCGAGGAGTGCTGGTACAAGTCGCTGGCGCCGTTGATGGCGGAGATCCGCCAGCAGCTCGGCAAGGGCCCGGTCTATCTCTCCTTCGACATCGACGGGCTCGATCCCTCTTCGGCGCCGGGCACCGGCACGCCGGAGATCGGCGGCCTGACCACGATCCAGGGCATCGAGGTCATCCGCGGCTGCCTGGGATTGCAGCTGGTCGGCTGCGACGTGGTCGAGGTCTCGCCGCCCTATGACCCGACCGGAAACACGGCGCTGCTCGGCGCCAACCTGCTCTACGAGATGCTCTGCGTGCTGCCGGGGGTGAAATACCGGAACTGAGGCGCGACGACCTCAGTCGCGCTGCCGCATCTTCCCGATCGCGTCTTCCACGCAATGCGTGGCCCAGAGGACCAGGAACAGCAGGATCACCGCGACCATGATCGCGACCAGCGCCGGCACCCGCTCGCCGGCCAGCAGGAGCGCGAAGCCGAGCACCAGCGGCAAGGCGGCTATGGCGATGCCACCGGTGCGGAAGCGCGAAATGGCGCTGCGAAGTGTGCCGAGGTCGTCCGACATGGTTTCCTCCCCTAGCGCCGGCGCGTGAGCGACTCGCGGCGCCTTGCCAACATCATGCGTCCGCGGCGGCCATAAGTCACACGAAGCCCTTGCCGGCCGGGCGTCCGAGGCAGGTGTCGAGCCAGGCGCGCACATTCGGGTAGCGCGTGATGTCGAGCGACAGCCGGTTGATCAGGCTCATCACGATCGAGACGTTGAGGTCGGCGACCGTGAAGCGGTTGCCGACCAAGTAGTCGCGATCGGTCAAGGTCTGCTCGAGCACGGCGAGCGGCTTCTGCAGTTTCCGCCAGGCCTCATCGGCCAACGCGGGCCGGCGCTCGCCCTCCGGCAGCATCAGGCGATGCTGGAGGATCTCGATCAGCAGGTGCTCCACCTCGTTGACCACCCAGAGGCTCCACTGCATGAGCCGCGCCTCTTCCTGGAGGCTCGCGCCCGCCAGCGGACCGCCCTGCTTCTTCACCAGGTAGAGATTGATGGCGAGGGATTCGTAGAGGATGAAGCCGTCGTCATCCAGCACCGGCACCTGGCCGTTGGGGTTGATCTTCAGGAATTCCGGCGACTTGTGCTGGCCGCTGGCGAGGTCGATCTCGACCGCCTCGATCTCAAGCCCGAGTTCCTTTGCCAACCAGTAGCAGCGCCGGCCGCGGTTCTTGGCGCCGCCGTAGAGTTTCAATTTGGACAAATTTCCCCCTCGTCCCAGCCCCTACGGCGCCGGATCGCCGTCGCGGCCGACCAGGCGCTGATTGTCCGCCGACTCTTTGATGACGCCGCGACGGGCCATCATGAAAAGCGATAACCCAGCAAGGATGAGGCCACCGCCAGAGAATGCAATGCCACCCCAGCTCAATGATGGCTGAAAGACGATGCGAAACTCCCCCATCGGCCAATCGAAGAACGGTAGCACTGCGATCACAATGCCAGCCCACAGACCGTTTACAGCCCAGCGTATGCCCCTGGCATCGCCCAGTCCGGACCACGCATTCTCGGTCTCAAGACGCTCGTAGTGAGCCTTGCGCTCGAAGAATCCTTTGGGCTTGAACTCGCCCAATCACTCGCCCGCCTTGCTCTTCAGCACCGGCATCCCGGGCGCCGGGAAGCTGCGGTCGTGTTTCAGGGCCGGGATCTTGCGCCGCGCCTCGGCGACCTGGTCGAGGTCGATGGTTGCGGTGACGATGCCGACATCCTCGCCGCCATCGGCGAGAATCTCGCCCCAGGGATTGACGATCAGCGAATGGCCCCAGGTCTTGCGGCCTTCGGCATGCGTCCCGCACTGGTTCGGCGCCAGCACGAAGCTGCCGGTCTCGATCGCGCGGGCCCGGGCCAGCACATGCCAATGCGCCTTGCCGGTCGCATAGGTGAAGGCGGCCGGCACGGTCAGCATCGCGGCACCCGCCTGCGCCAGCGCCCGGTAGAGATAGGCGAAGCGCAGGTCGTAGCAGATCGAGAGGCCGGCCAATCCCCAGGGGGTCGCGGCCAGGACCGCGCGCTCGCCGGGCTCCACGGTCGCGGACTCCTTGTAGGCCTGGCCGTCGCCGACATCGACGTCGAAGAGATGCAGCTTGTCGTAGCGGGCGGTGATGGCGCCCGAGGGATCGACCATGAGCGAGCGGTTCACCACCCGGCTCTTGCCCGGCTCCTTCAGCAGTAGCGAACCGACCAGGATCCAGGCGCCGGTTTCCTGGGCCAGGGCGCGGAAGGTCTTCAGCGCCGGATCCTCGGCCTCGGACACCGCCTTCTGCAGGACCTTGTCGCTGTCCGGCTCCAGCATCGCGACCATTTCGGGGAGCAGGATGAACTGCGCCTTGTCCTTCGCGGCGGTGCGGATCAGCGGCTCGACCGCGGCGATGCTGGGCGCCATATCGCGCTCGGCGCAGTTCTGGATCAGGGCGACTTTCACGGAATTGGCCATCACGCACCTCGTTGGCGGCAAGCACAGGGAAT
>JAYSFH010000240.1:0-6259 GCA_041913405.1 Dongia sp.
CGATTCCGGAATCTGCAGCACGAAGGCGCCCATCAGCAGGCGCAGCACATGCGGGTTCTGCGAGGTGGTGTAGACCGTGAAATCGCCGCTCGCCCGGTCGAAATCGCCGATCGCCGCCCGCGGCTCCATCGCGTTCGGGATCAGCCGCTGGTTGACGAGGTCGATCTTGGTGACATGCGCGGCCTTGGCGAAGGCGGCATCGGTCGCCGCCTTGTCGCCGATATGCCAGTCGTAGCAGACGTTGTTCTTGGCTTCCGGCCAGACCTGGGCCGCGCCGGGCTTGTCGGCGCTGTCGAGGTCGATGATCGGCGTCGATTCCTTGTAGGTGACGTCGATCAGTTCGGCGGCGTCGCGCGCCTGGGCATAGGTCTCGCCGATCACCAGGGCAACCTGGTCGCCGACATGCCGCACCTTGTCCTTGCACAAGGGAAAGTGCGGCGGCTCGACCATCGGCGTGCCGTCCTTGGAATGGACCAGCCAGCCGGCGGGCAACCCGCCCTTGTCATAATCGGCGCCGGTCAGGATCGCGACCACGCCGGGCGCCTTGGCGGCCTTCGTGGTGTCGATCTTGACGATATCCGCGGCGGCGTGCGGGCTGCGCAGGATATAGGCGTAGGTCTGCCCCGGGCGGTTGATGTCGTCGGTGTAGGTGCCGCGGCCGGTCAGGAAGCGATAGTCTTCCTTGCGCTTGACGCTGGCGCCGATACCCGTCGGGTTTCCGGTTCCTTCAGGCATATCACTTCCCTCCCATGGCTTGGGCGCCGGCCTTCACGGCCTTGACGATGTTGTGGTAGCCGGTGCAGCGGCAGATGTTGCCGTCGAGCCCGTGGCGGATCTCCTCGTCGGAGAGATTGGTCTTGCCTTTGACCAGGCTGACCGCCGCCATCACCATGCCCGGCGTGCAGAAGCCGCATTGCAGGCCGTGGTTGTCGCGAAACGCCTCTTGCATGGGATGCAAGGTGCCGTTCTGCGCCAGGCCCTCGATCGTGGTGATCGAGGCGCCCTCGGCCTGCAGCGCCAGCATGTTGCAGGACTTGATCGCCTTGCCGTTCAGATGGACGGTGCAGGCGCCGCATTGGGCGGTGTCGCAGCCCACGTGGGTTCCGGTCAGGTGCAGCTTCTCACGCAGGAAATGGACGAGCAGCGTGCGGCCCTCGACCTCACCGGTGACGGCTTTTCCGTTCACCGTCATGGATACGGTGGGCATTGGTAACCTCCCTATGATCGCGGCGGCGCCGATTGCCGAACCGCCGAACGCCGGTTGCCCCGGTCTTCTTGGCAGGCGTTAAGTATGAGCGTGTTCCGAAACGGGGGTCAAGGCGCGGAGGATGACAGTGCAGCCCGGACCGGAATGGTTCGGCCCTACCAATCCAGCGGGTCGAATCCCGCAATCCGCCGGTCAGCGCGTCACCCACCACACGACGGCGGCCGCGATCACGATCAAGGCGCCGATCCAGACCAAGGGCGGCAGACCTTTCGACTTTGCATCGGCGGTCGCCACGGCGCCGGGCGCCATCAGCGCTTCCGCCGCCGGTTCTGGCGTGGGGATCTCCGCGCTGGACGCAGTCCCGGCCTGGGCCTCGACCGTGGCGGCGAAGGTCGTGAAGAACTCGTCGGCCATCTTGCGTGCGGCGCCATCGACCAGGCGCGAGCCGATCTGCGCCAATTTGCCGCCGATCTGGGCGCGGACCTCGTACTTTAGCAGGGTGCCGCCTTTCTCGGCGTCTTCGAGGCGCACCTTGGCGCCACCCTTGGCGAAGCCCGCGGCGCCGCCGGAGCCTTCGCCGGTGATGGTGTAGCCATTGGGCGGATCGAGATCGCTCAAGGTCACCTTGCCGCCGAACTTTGCCTTGACCGGGCCGACCTTGGCAGTGACCTGGGCCTGGAACTCGGTGTCGGAGGTCTTGTTCAGCTCTTCGCAGCCGGCGATCGACTGCTTCAGGACCTCGGGATCGTTGAGCCCTGCCCAGACCGCCTGGCGCGGCGCATTGATCCAATGTTCTCCCGTCATGTCCATGGGGCAGTCCTCTTGAAATGGGCGTTCACCTTTCCGGGCGATCCGGCCCAAGTCAAGGCGGAGCGCGGCCGGTGCACCAATGGCGGCCCGGCTGCATGAGCGGCGGAACGCCGACGTGAGTTGATCTTTCTCAAGCGGCTCGGGCCTAATGCGGCCATGGCGGAGTCGCGAACCAGGATCACGAGCAAGGCCGGCCCCAAGACGGACCGGGGCGGAAGCGGCTTTGCCGATCCGGCGGTGGCGGCCGTGTTCGCTGCCTATCCCAAGCGCGTCCAGGCGAAGCTCCTGTCCTTGCGCCAGCTGATCCTGGAGACTGCGGCGAAGACGCCGGGCGTCGGCGCGCTGGACGAGACCCTGAAATGGGGTCAGCCCAGCTACCTGACCAACCAGACCCGGAGCGGCAGCACGATCCGCATCGACCGGGTGAAGCCGGAGGCGGGCGACGACACCGAGCGCTATGCGCTCTATGTCAACTGCCAGACCACCCTGGTCTCGACTTTCCGCCAGCTCTATCGCGACGAGCTCAGCTTCGGTGGGAATCGCAGCATCCTGCTGGACGCCGACCGGCCGCTGCCCAAAGCCGCGCTCCGCCATTGCATCGTGCTGGCGCTCACCTATCATCGCGGCGGTTCGAAGGACTATCTGTGAGTTTGCGCTTGGTTCGGTTTCTGTTGGGGCTGGTCGCAGCCCTCATTCTCGGCCTTGCTTCGGCGCAGGCCGAGCCGTTGGTCATTCATGCCGGCGGCAGCGCCTACAAGTTCGAGGTCGAGGTCGTCACCACGCCGGAGACCCGCGCGCAGGGGCTGATGTACCGCAAGTCGATGGCGGCCAATGCCGGCATGCTGTTCATCTATCCGGGCGAGCAGGCCGTCTCGTTCTGGATGAAGAACACGCTGATCCCGCTCGACATGCTGTTCCTGAAGGCCGACGGCAGCATCGCCCATATCGCGCACAACGCTTTGCCGCTGGACGAGACCCCGATCGACTCCGGCGCCGCGGTGAAGGCGGTGCTGGAGGTCAACGGCGGCACCGCCGCCGCGCTCGGGATCAAGGAAGGCGACCGGGTGGAATATCCGGACCGGCCGAGCCGGTAGCCGTCGTACTGTCGGCCTGGCGCTGCCGCTCCTGCCCCCGTGCGGGGGTCTAGCGGTCGGCGACTGCCAGCTTGGCGCCCAGCGCCACGAAGGCGCCGGCGAAGGCGCGGCGCATCCAGGTGAGGATGCGTGGCCGGCTGATGACGTGGTTGCGGATCGCGGCGGCGAACAGGCCATAGCCTACGAAGACCACGAAGGTCAGCAGCATGAACACCGCGCTCAGCTCCAGCATGCGCGCCAGCGGATGCGCCTCGTTCGCCTGCACGAATTGCGGCAGGAAGGCGAAGAAGAAGATCGAGAGCTTGGGATTGAGGATGTTGATCAGGATCGCGTGGACCGTAACCTGCAAGGCCGAGCGTCCGCTGTTGTCAGGTTCCACTTTGAGAGCGCCGTGCTCTTTCAAGGTCATCCAGGCCATATAGAGCAGATAGGCCACGCCCGCATATTTGAACGTGTGGAAGGCGACGGCGCTGGTGTGGAGCAGGGCGGCGAGGCCCAGGATCGCGGCGGCCATATGCGGCACGATGCCGAGGGTGCAGCCGAAGGCCGCGACCACGCTGGCCTTGGGTCCGCGCGAAAGGCCGGCGGCCAGGGTGTAGAGCACGCCTGTCCCGGGGGAGGCGACGATGATCAGGGTCGTGATCAGGAATTCGAGGCTCATGCGGCAATCCCCAAGTGGTGCGGCAGATTACCGGATTGATCCGGTCGCGCAAGCTACGGGCGGGCGCTACACTCGGCGTCCTCCTCATTGATCGGAGCCTGGCATGGCCGACGAAGCAACCGAATCCTCCGCACACTGGATCTACAACCAGACGGTCAAGATGTTCGCCGCTGGCGCGACGCCGGAATTCGAGGCAGCGGACGAGCTGGAGAAATACTGGGGCCGCGCCTGGGGCATCGACAACGACGTGGGACGGATGCGCGCGGTGCTGGTGCATCGGCCCGGCAACGAGCTGAAGGTGGTCGATCCGAAGAAGCGGATCCCGGAGATCGGCTCCTATGGCGACGTCAAGGAAGGCTGGTATTTCCAGAGCGACCGCGTGCCGCCGCTCTCCGAGATGCAGGCGCAGCATGACGGCCTGACCGCGGCCCTGCGCGCCGAGGGCGTCGAGGTCTTCGAGGTGGAAGGCGAGGCCGGCAAGCGCCTCAAATCCTGCTACACACGAGATCCGCTGATCATGGTGAAGGGCGGCGCCATCGTCTGCCGCATGGGTGCCCGGATCCGCCGCGGCGAGGAACTGGCGATCACCCGCACCCTGGCCAAGCTCGGCGTGCCGATCCTGCGCACGCTCTCCGGCTCGGCCTTGATGGAGGGCGGCAGCTTCGCCTGGATCAACGAGAAGACCGCGGTCATCGGCTGCGGCATCCGAGTCAATCACGAGGGCGCGGCACAGGTCGGCGAGGTGCTGAAGCGCCAGGGCGTGGATCTCATCGTCACCGACCTGGTCGGCTACGACATCCATATCGACGGCGCCTTCCTGATGGTCGACAAGGAACTGGCGCTGATCAACCCCGCCGGGCTCTCCTACGCGTTCCTGGAGGACCTGAAGCGCTTGCGGATCGAGACCATCGAGATCGAGCCGTCGGATTTCGGCTGGATCGTCAACTCCCTTGCGGTGGCCCCGCGCAAGCTGATCATCCCGGAAGGCGGCTCGAACCGCATCCTCGACCAGATGGCGAAGAAAGGTATCGAGTGGAAGGCCTTGCCCTATGACGCGATGCACCTCAACGGCGGCGGCATCCATTGCTCGACCACGCCGCTGATCCGGGACCGGGTCTAGGCCTTTCGCCCAAGAGGGTGGGCCCGAGCTTGACCGCCATCGTCGTCGCTCGCATGATCGCGCCATGCCGACGGCGCAGCAGCTTCTCGATGCGATCTGGGGGCCGGCCTATCTGGTCGATCACGCGGGAAGGATTCTGCTGGTGGGACAGCGGCACTGGCATTCCCATGTCGGCAACGCGCCGGGCCAGCCGGATCCGAAGAGCCTAATCGGGCGCAACCTCTTCGAGTTCATCTCGGGCGGCGACGTGCAGGCACTCTACCGCCAGATCCTCGCGCGCATCCGTTCGGATCCCGAGCATGTCTGGGAGCTGGACTATCGCTGCGACTCACCCGGCATGATGCGTGCGCTCCGCATGACGGTCTCGGCGGTCACGGGTGCCGAGCCCGGGAGCGCCCTGTTCAGCTCGCAGGTCCTGCGCGAGGGGCAACGGCCGCCGCTCTCGATCTTCGAATACGACAAGGCCGTCAGCCTGACGGATCCCTCGGTGCCGCTGCTGGTGATCTGCAGCATCTGCCATCGGGTGCTGGCGCAGCCGGGGCACGAGGACGATGTGGCAAGCTGGGTCGAGCCGGAGGAATATTACCGCACCGGCGGCAGCCCTCATGTCTCCCTGAGCCATGGCCTCGGCCCGGCCTGTTATGCGCAATTCATGGCCGAGGTTGGACTGCCGGCGCGGCAGCCTCCGGCCTAGCGACCAGGGCTTACCGCCCCAGCTTCGAGAGGAAATCGACGAACAGCATCAGCATGTCGACGCGCTCGGGGTCGGCGCCGAGCGGCAGCACGGCGGACTCGATGAACAGGAACTGCTTGTGCGGCCCGACATAGTTCGGGCGGATGAAGCGGGGCAGGCGGTTCTCCACCACCCATTGATGATGCATCCAGATCGGGTTGGGTGGCCGCTGCTGCTCGATCTCGGACCAGCGCTTGCCGATCCAGTTCTCGCCCATATGGTCGCGCAGCCGGTCGCCGATCAGCCGATAGCGGAAATCGAGCGGCGCTTGCTCGACGTCCAGCAGCATCATGCTGCGGGCAAGCTTCGGCGCCTCCATCAACGGGTCGAAGTCGGAACGGGCCGGGTAGGCGCGGTCGCCGCGCTTGCCGCGCCAATAGCCGTAGCCCTCCCGCAGGATCGGGGAAATCACCTCCGGATATTCGACGACGGGCGAAGCCATGATGGTCATGGTGCCAGCATAGCCGCGGAATTCTCCGATGGGGAGACGCCTCGGACGGCAAATGGGCGGCCGGCGAATGGGCGGAGCCTGAGGCTCCGCCCATTTCCAGCGGTGTCACCATCGCCTCGTCAGTTCGGCGTTGTGGTCTGCTGGGTGGTCGTGGTCGAGGTCGTGCCGGAGCCGTCCGGCGCC
>JAYSFH010000241.1:0-6240 GCA_041913405.1 Dongia sp.
GTGGCGGCGCAGCAAAGCGACCGGCATCACCTTGACCGTGTTGACGTCCACCAGCACGGTCTCCGGTCCCAAGAGCGGAAGCACCTTCAAGAGCGTTTCCTCGAAAGCGCGGATCGAAACCGCAACGATCACCAGGTCGGCCCGGCAGGTCTCTTCCAAGCTGAAGAACCGAATGCCGTCGGGGGCCGCTTTGCGGGCAAAGACGCGCAGGGGCAAGTCAGGGGCAAGTCGACGCGCCAGCATTTCCAGGAAACGGCCAAAATCGCCATGGCCCACGATGCCCAGCGAACGCGGCGGTCGCATGAGAACTCCCCCTTGATTCCAATTGCGCCCGGACCGAAAACGGCTCGGTCTTAGCTCTAAAATCGGTATCGACCGGACACAGAATCGTCAATCGAGGTTTCGCTGCCGCACCTCGGCGCGGGCCCCGCGGCGATGTAAAGGGCGAGCTGCCGTCAGTCGTAGCCAACCCCGGTCATTCGGGTGTCATGGCAACCGGTCCGGCATACTGCAAATGAAGTATGCGGTGTTCGCGCCGCAGTGCCATGGTTTCCCCGGGGGACAATGAGGGCACACCGTGGAACACATGGACGGTGCAATCAAGCCAATCTACGAGACTGTCTTCGATTCCAATCTCTGGAATGAGACGGCCGCGGAGTGTGCCCGGGTGACGAACAGCTCGACACTCTTCCTGCGAAGGCGTTCGATTCGGACACTCTTTCGCGCAACCAATCGCGTGTCGCATGCAACCGCGCTCGCTCGATTGGACGGGAGAGCCGGACTTCGGGGAATGGCCAAGTGCATCCGCCGGATCCGTGCGGTCGAAGCAATCGGCATGGTAGCGGCGATTTGCGGCTTTGCCGAGCTTGGAAGCGCTGACGAATGGGGCGCGCTGGCATACTCGGTTACTGAGGAAAGGGCCGCCACCGGCGCGGCTACAAGCCAGCCGACACAAGCCGCAGCGGAGAAGGCCGCTCTCGATGACTGTGTCGCCTACGGGGGAGACCACTGCCAGATCGCAGCCGTCTTCGGAAGGGGAGGTTGCGGCTACATCACCTTTGGGCGAGGGCCGGAGGGAAGCACGGGCTTCGCGGTCGGCTATGGTGCTTCCCCTGAAGCTGCCGACAGGAACTGCCGGGCGCAGGGCGCGGTGTCATGCGAAGCGCCGGTCGGCGGTTGCACTGCGCAATCGAGCGCGACTTCGGCACCATCCCTTTGCGATGTGACGAGTGCCCAACCGCTGGGACCGACAACGGTCAGTGGCAGGGTGTCAGTGGCGCCGCAGAAAGTCGCCGCCGAGTTTGTTTCGGGGCGGGGCGACTATAGCCTCGAGCTTTCCGACCCTCGCCCTTCATCCGGCTGCACGCAACCAACGCTGAGGATATTCAGCGACAACGCGCCAAGTTGCGGTGTCGGGCAGATGGTCGTTGCGAGTGGGACGGGTGACGTGGTGGATGTCTATTTTGGCATCTCCGAATACATGTTGAGCAACGCGACGATCGAATGCCACTGAGGCGCCCAGCCTATTCCAAGGTATCCGGAGGAGCATAGGCATGCCGAGTGCACGGCGATGGTTGTTTCGAGTGATCGTCACGGCAAGTCTGTGGTCGGTAACGCAATGCACGTCTGCATATGCGGACGACTTTGAGACAGTAGTTGAAAAACTCCCTGATACTGGCCGTTGCAGCTACTTCAAGGAAGAATTTTCGGGAATTGAATCGGAGTCAAACCGGGCAGGAGTGAGCAAATGGCTAGGCTCGATCATGTCCGAGGGAACAGAGGGCAATGAGTGTAGGGAAGTCAAGAAAGACAGGGCCAAAATCGAGGCCAACGACGCAAGGAATCTCTCAGGGGTCAGCCGCTACGCGAGAGAGCGCGTCTATGCCTGGGCAGGTGTATGCGCGGTAGACCTCTGTGATTCCGGTTCTTCCAGTTCGGGATCGGCGGAAGCGGAGGAAGGTGGAGTTACCGCTCCTGACACAGGTACGAGCGGAGGCAGTTCTGCAGGTGTGGTCTCGGAGACGCCGCCACCTGGGGTAAAGTGGGGTACGATAAAGTTCTGTAACAAGAGCACCGACAAGATCTTCCTCGCGGTGGCGTATGGATTTGGCCACCAAAAGCGGAAGAAGGGTTGGTACGGGATTGAGCCGCAAGAATGCAAGTCGTTTACCCCTGAGGCTGTAGGCATCAATTACTTCGCTCACGGTGTTGGATGGATGACGTCGCAGGGACCCGGTGGCTTGCCGTACTGCACTCAGAAGGCGCCCTTCGATGAAATCGTGCCTCATGACTACGAGTCAGACTGCGAACCCGGCTGGACACGGCGTTTGTTCATCCACGCTTTAGTTCCACTAGAGCAGACAACTACCCTCAACATCACGCCTTAGCGTGCTAAGCCGCGTTCTCGCGGGTATGCAGTTAGTTGCTGAACGTGGGCCAGGTACTCGTTGCAAGGGGGATTCGAATGATCAGAAACTTGATTGCAGCCGCTTTTATGGCCGTCATGCTCGACGCAGCGCCGGCGACCTCTGACGTCGAGCTTAAGCCTCACACGCTTTACGACAAGAAGGGATGGCTTGTCGAATTTCTCGAGGTCACTGACGATCCTGCCACGGAAGCGAACGAAGCGACGAAGATCTGTAACATCTGGGTTCACTTCGTGGAGGGCGAGAACCACTTCAATATATCGATCTCCAACGACCCCGTTCATCCGATTGGGATTGCCGTCCGCAGTGCCAAATACGCTGAGAATGCCGCTAAAGGGATGATCGGTGATGCGACGATCGAAGTCGACAACGTCAAGTTCACGGGTGCCGCCAAGAAGTTGAAGAAAGCGGTGTATATCGGGCACCTGGAACCGCTCGGTTTTCTTAAGGCGCTCAAAACCGGCCGTCATCTCGTTGCTACGCTGCCGGTCGTGACTCCGAATACCGCCTCATTCGGGCTGGAAGATGCGGCTATCCCGCTCGAGCTCTTCGAGAAATGCGTGAATGACAATGTAGGCAAAGACCCCGACAGCTTGCTTTGACAAGAACTCTGTGAGCCGCTGGCGGCGGCTAATCCGCCGGCTAACAACCCTGATCTCCAGAAGCGATGCTTTGCCAAGCATAGGCGATGAGTTGCGCCGGGTGCTTGAGGCCGCTAACGGCGCTTAGCGGACATTCGCCTTGCCCGACCTGAGGCAGTGCAGTTCTGGGGTCAGCTTGCCCTTCTGCTCCGTCGGGATCTATCGACCCAGCTTCGCGAGGAGCTTGGCCCGCTCTTGCTCCAGCGTTTCGACCAGCCGTCCGGCGAGCGCGTCGCCCTTCTTGTGATGCGCTCGAAGGCTGGCGAGCTGGCCGTCGATCTGGGCCAGCCGCTCGCGCAAAGACGCCTGTGGGTCGGTCGCGGCGAGGGTGGCGTCCGCCTCCCGCTCCTGCCGCCGGGCGTCCTGTCGCGTCTTCCGCTCGGCCGCGCGTCGGTCGTCGGCAATCGCGCCGCGGACGGCTTCATGAATTGCGGAGCGGAGAGGATCGTCTTTCTTGGCCATGCGACGGTGATACCGCGACCCGAAGCGTTCGGTCCAGGGTTTACTCAGGGGGCTTACCCCGGGGGCTTACCCCGGGGGCCTACCCAGGGCCCTACCCGGCCTTGCGCTTGGCCAGCACTTCTTCCAGCCATTCGGTGCGCATCTCCGGGACCGAGGAGATCAGGCGCTCGTGCGGTGCGCGATGCGGCGCACGATGCCGAGGTCGTGGGTGATGAAGAGATAGGCGACGCCCAATTCGTCCTGCAGCTTCTTCAGGAGCTTCAGCACGCCGTCGGCGACCAGCTGGTCGAGGGCCGAGGTCGGCTCGTCGCAGATGATGAGGTCGGGCTCGGCGGCGAGCGCGCGGGCGATCGAGACGCGCTGCTTCTGGCCGCCGGAGAGCGCGGTCGAGAGGCGGCCGGCATAATCGGCGGGCAGGCCCACCTCGACCAGCAACTCGGCGACACGCTTGTCCACCTCGGCCTTGGAGCGGCCGAAATAGAGCTGGATCGGCCGGCCGATGATCTCGCCGATGGTCTGGCGTGGATTCAAGGCCACGTCGGGCTGCTGGTAGATGAACTGTATGCGGCGGAGCTCGTCCTTGCTGCGGTCCTTGAGGGCCGGCGGCAGCTCCTTGCCGTTGAACTTCACCGAGCCCGACTTGCGCGGCAGCAGGCCGAGGATGAGGCGCGCCAGCGAGCTCTTGCCCGAGCCGGACTCACCCACCACCGCGACCGTCTCGCCCTTGGCGACGTTGATCGAGACGTTGTTGACCGCGACGAAGGTCTCGTAGACGCCGACCGCATTCATGACCGAGAGAACCGCGTTGCTCTCGTCCACCGCGTCGAGCTGGCTGAGGTGGTCGGCCTCCTTGCGCTCGGAGACCAGCGCGCGGGCATAGTCGGTGTTGGGCGCGCCGAGGATCTGCTTGGTCTCGCCGAGCTCGACCATCTTGCCGTGGCGCAGCACCATGATCCGGTCGCTGACCTGGGCGACCACGGCGAGGTCGTGGGTGATGTAGAGCGCCGCGGTGTTGTATTCGTGGATGAGCTTCTTGATGAGCGCCAGCACCTCGATCTGGGTGGTCACGTCGAGGGCGGTGGTCGGCTCATCGAAGACCAGGATGTCGGGGCGGCAGGACATCGCCATCGCCGTCATGGCGCGCTGCAGCTGGCCGCCGGAGACCTGGTGCGGATAGCGCTCGCCGAACACTTCCGGCTTCGGCAAATCGAGGGCGCGGAACAGCTCCAGCGCCCAGGCCTTGGCCTCGGCCTTGGACATGATGCCGTGCTTCACCGGCATCTCGATCACCTGGTCGATGATCTTGTGCGCCGGGTTGAACGAGGCCGCGGCGCTCTGGGCGATATAGGCGATCCGCCGGCCGCGCATCTCGCGCCGGCCTTCGGCGGAAAGATCGCGGATGCTGGTGCCGTCGATCTCGACCTTGCCGCCGGTGATCCGGCAGCCGCCGCGCGAATAGGCCATGGCTCCCAAACCGATGGTGGACTTGCCGGCGCCGCTCTCGCCGATCAGGCCCAGGACCTCGCCGCGCTTCAGTTCCAGCGAGACATTGTCCACCAGCACCAGGCCATGGATCGATTCGATCCGCAGGTCGGTGATCTTCAGGACCTTGTCGGCTTTCACCGTGCCCGCCCCTTCCGCCATGCCCATGGTCCGGCTCCCCTTACATTTCCGCCGAGGCGCCGGACGGGCGCGCGTTGATCGAGAGGATCCAATCGACGATCAGGTTGACGCCGATGGTCATCAGCGCGATCGCGATTGCAGGCCAGAACGGCGCCAGGCCGCCCGAGGCCAAGGCTTTGGCATTCTCCTTCACCATGCCGCCCCAGTCGGCGAGCGGCGGCTGCACGCCGAGGCCGAGGAAGGACAGGGCCGCGACGAACAGGAAGTTGAAGCAGAAGCGCAGGCCAAACTCGGAAATCATCGGCGGCAGCGCGTTGGGCAGGATCTCGCGGCGGATGATCCACCAGGTGCCCTCGCCCCGCAGCCGCGCCGCCTCGACATATTCCAGCACCACGATGTTCATGGCGACCGAGCGCGACAGGCGGAAGACGCGGGTGGAGTCGAGGACCGCGATCACGCAGATCAGGACCACCAGCGAGCCGATGACCGAGGTGAACAGCGAGCCGAACAGCGAGAGAATGATGAGCGCGAAGATCAGCAGCGGGATCGACAGCATGACATCGACCAGCCGCGACAGGATCTGGTCCACGACCTTGCCGCCGACCACGGCCCAGAGGCCCATGACGATGCCGATCGCGAAGGAGAGGATCGTCGTCACGAAGGCGATGCCGATGGTCATCCGCGCGCCGTAGATCACGCGGGTCAGGAGATCGCGGCCGATCTGGTCGGCGCCGAACCACATGGCGGCGGTCGGCGCGCCATAGGGCTCCGCGATCGTCTCGGATTCCAAACAACGCCATCAGGATGAAGAAGGTCACGATGCCGATGCCGACCCAGGCGGTGGTCGTGGGCTTATGTCCGAAGATGCGCATGTTTCCCCTTCCCCCTCTTCGGCTCTTACCGCGGCTTGCGCAGGCGCGGATTGACCAGGATGCTGGCGACATCGGCGATGGTGTTCAGGATCACGAAGGCGGCGGCGAAGACCAGGCCGCAGGCCTGCACCACCGGCAGGTCGCGCTTGCAGACGCCGTCCACCATGTACTGGCCGAAGCACGGATAGACGAAGACCGAATCGATCACCACCACGC
>JAYSFH010000242.1:0-6207 GCA_041913405.1 Dongia sp.
ACATGAGCGCGCGCAATGCGCAATCGCCGAGCGAACTCGCGGAAGCGGTGCACGACCGACTGAGTGCACTGACCCGCGCCCATGCGCTCAGCCATCCCGGCAAGCAGAGCCGCCCGGATGAGCAGGAGACGACGCTCAGCGCCTTGCTGGAGGCCATCTTCGAGCCCTATGCGACCGATGCCGCCGCGCCGTTCGCCTGGACCGGAAGCGACCTGGTGCTGGGATCGGATGCACTCTCGGCCCTGGCGCTGCTGCTGCACGAGTTTGCGACCAATGCCGCGAAGCACGGCGCCTTGTCACAGGCCGGCGGCCATGTTGCGATCGACAGCGTCATCATCGACGGCACTGAGGTCGCATTCACCTGGCGGGAGACCGGTGGCCCATCGGTGGTGGGACCGCCGGCGACGCGCGGTTTCGGCGCCTATCTGGCCGAGCGCGTGGTCAACGGCCAGTTCGGCGGCCGCATGACCCGGGAATGGAGCGCCTCCGGCCTCGCGATCCGGCTCTGGCTGCCGCTCGAGCGGCTCGGCCCCAGCCCTCTGGTCGCCAGCCCCCTTGTTGAAGGGGCGCCGCGGAAATAGGCTCTCACCCCAAAAGACCGCCTTGGGGGAGAAGCAATGCCTGATTTTCCGATCATCGACGCTCATGTCCATCTGACCGACGTGAAGAACCTCGGTTACGGCTGGACCAAGAATGCGCCTTCCCTGAACCGCAGCGTGCTGCCGGCCGACCTCTTCAAGGCGGCGGCACCGGTGCGGATCGAGAAATTCGTCTTCGTCGAGGTCGATGTCGACATGCCGCAGCATGTCGCGGAGGCGCAGTGGATCGACGGGCTCGCCAGGTCCGAGCCGAAGCTTGCCGGCATGGTGGCCGCCTTGCCGCTGGAACAGGGCAAGGCCGTCTCGGCCGATCTCGAGACGATCGCCGGGCTGAAAGTCGCGCGCGGCATCCGGCGGCTGATCCAGAACCAGGCCGATCCGGATTTCTGCATCCAGCCGAAGTTCATCGAGGCCCTGAAGCTGTTGCCGAAATACGACCTGGTCTTCGACATCTGCATCTTCCATCACCATCTGCCGAACGCGATCAAGATGGTGCAGCAATGCCCGGAGGTCCGCTTCGTGCTGGACCATATCGCCAAGCCTGCGATCAAGGCCGGGATCTCCGATCCCTGGCGCCAGCATATGAAGGCGCTGGCGGCACTCCCCAATGTCACCTGCAAGATCTCCGGCGTCTCCACCGAAGCCGATCACCGGAACTGGACCCGGGAACAGCTGAAGCCCTACATCGCCCATTCGATCGACACATTCGGGTTCGAGCGCTGCATGTATGGCGGCGACTGGCATGTGCTGGAGCTGGCCGGCACCTATCCGCAATGGGTCGAGGTGGTGGACTGGGTGATCGAGGGCGCCAGTCCGGAAGAGAAGCGCAAGCTCTACCGCGACACCGCGACCCGCGTTTACCGCCTGTGAGCGCGCTGGAATGACTGGGCCCATACCGCAGTGGCGGCGGCGCGCCATCAGCGTTGCGGCGATGCGCGACCTGGCACGGGAAAAGCTGCCGCGACCGATCTTCGACTTCGCCGATGGCGGCGCCGAGGACGAGCTGACCCTGCGCCGGAACGAGTCCGCTTTCGACGACATCGACCTGTTGCCCCGGCCCTTGAGCGGCGCCGCCACGCGCGATCTTTCGGTCGAGCTGTTCGGCAAGAAACTGAGCCTGCCGGTGATCATCGGGCCGACCGGCCTGGGCGGGCTGTTCTGGCCGGACGGCGAGCGCGCTGCAGCGCGGGCGGCGGCCGCGGCCGGTACCGCCTATTGTCTCAGCCACGGCTCGGTCTGCACCTTGGAGCAATTGACGGAGACCGGTGCATCCCCGCGCTGGATGCAGGTCTTCATCTACCGCGAGCGCAATTTCACTTGGGAGCTGACCGAACGCGCGGCCAAGGCGAATTACGACGCCCTGGTGCTGACCACCGACAACCAGATGCTCGGCAACCGCGAGCGAGATCTGCGCAATGGCTTCACCATCCCGCCGCGCCTCGGGCTGAACAGCCTGGCCGGCATGGCGCTGAAGGCGGAATGGCTGTGGCGCATGCGCAACGACCTGAAGCGCATCACCTTCGGCAATTACGTGCGGCCGGGCGAAGCGGCCGACATCAAGAGCCTGGCCGGGCGGATGGCCCATCTGCTCGACCCTTCGATGAACTGGGCGGATGTCGCTGAATTGCGCAAGGTCTGGGGGAAGCCGCTCATCCTCAAAGGCATCCTTCATCCCGACGAGGCGCGCAAGGCCGTGGACCATGGCGTCGATGCGCTGATCGTCTCCAACCACGGCGGCCGGCAGCTCGACGGCGCGGCCTCCGGGCTCGATGCCCTGCCGGCGATTGTCGATGCGGTGGGCGGGCGGATCCCGGTGCTGGTCGATGGCGGCATCCGCCGCGGCGGCGATGTGGTGAAGGCCCTGGCCTTGGGCGCGAAAGCCTGCCTGATCGGCCGGCCGCAATTGTGGGGCGTCTCGGTCGCCGGCGAAGCGGGCGTCGCGCGGGTGCTTGAAATCTTCAAACAGGAGATCGACCGCGCGATGGGGCTCTGCGGTGTCACGCGCATCGACCAGATAGACCGGAGCCTGTTGCTCAAGAAAAGGATCGGCGCATGATCAAGGATCCCCCGCTCCTCACCCTCCGCCGCGACTTCCCGCGGCCGAGCGCGGCGGTGATGAAGGCCTTTGCCGGCGTGCCGACCGGCTATGTGGTCGACGCCATGGGCGGGCGCGGCGGGCTGGATTATCGCATCAAGCCGCTGGCGCCGCAGAACACGCCGCTGGTCGGCGTCGCCATGACCTGCCATTGCGGACCGGCCGACAATCTCGCGCTGTTCGGCGCCATGGCGACCGGGCAAGCCGGCGACATCCTGGTCGCCGCGACCGATGCCTTCACCGCCACCTCGGTGACCGGCGATCTCCTGCTCGGCATGGCGAAGAATCGCGGCCTGCTCGGCCTGGTGACCGACGGACTGGTGCGCGATCTCGTCGGCGTCTTGGGCGTCGGCCTTCCGGTCTACTGCGCCGGCGTGACGCCGAACTCGCCGGCACGCAACGGCCCGGGCACGGTTGGACATCCGGTGACGATGGCGGGGATGACGATTGCGCCGGGCGATATCGTGATTTGCGACAACGACGGCGTCGTCATCATCCCCCTGGGACAGGCGGAGACCGTGCTCGGCAAGCTGAGGGACGTGAAGGCGGCGGAAGCGGCGCTGGAAGCCAAGGTCAAGGCCGGGCTCGAAGTGCCCGATTTCGTGCAGGCGATCCTGGATTCCGACCGCGTGGTCGAGGGCTGATGGCCCGGGCGACCAAGCCGCTGAAAGAGGATCTGCCGGTTATCGAGATCGGCGTCGAGCGGCTGCCGCAGCTCTTCCACACGCTGGATCCCTATCCGTTCAAGGAGCGCGACCTCGACCGCGACGTCGAGGAATACATCGTCGACTGGGCGCGCGAGCTGCCGGGCAGCCGGCCGTTGAAGATCCTGGTGCATCTGCCGGCGGACGAAGCGGAGACGCCCGCCGCCCGCGAGCTGGAAGGCGCGCTGCAACATTTCTTCGCCTATCGCGCCGAGGTGATCCGGCGTGATCTCAACGAGCTGTTCCGGATCGGGCGCCGGTCGCTGATCGTCGGCCTGGCCGTGCTCGGCCTCTGTCTCGCCGCCGGCAACATCGTCGGCATGCTCGGCACCGGATATGTCGCGCGCTTCCTGGGCGAAGGCCTGATCATCCTCGGCTGGGTCGCGAACTGGCGACCGATCGAGATCTTCCTTTATGACTGGTGGCCGGTGGTGCGCCGCCGCAATCTCTATCGCCGGCTGGCGGCTGCCACCGTCATCCTGAAGCCGACCCCCGCGCCGCGCGCTTGACCTTCTTGGCGCGCTTGGCGTTGCGCTTCGGCTTCTCCGCACCGGCCCAGTAGTCGAAGGCGAGCTTCTGCCGCCGGCGGATGAACTTGACCGCTTCCGGGCCGGTCCAGAGGCCTTCATAGCCGAGGCGCGCGGCGCAGCTCACCCACCAGCCGTCGCCCGGCAGCCGATCGGATTGGCGCACCACCAGGACGGCGAACTCGGGCTCACCCTTAGCGACAGCCGTGTCGTCGACCGCACCCAAAGTCTTGCAGAGCTGCCGCATCTTGGGCCGGCTGAAGGCATGGCCCATTTGGTCCAGGAGGTCGGCATAGCTGACGTCGCGGCGCGCCTTCGCCGCTTCGACCAGCAGCCGGCGCACCGCGGCGGCGTCGCTGATTGGTATCGCCAGAAGGTCTCGCCCTTCTTCCATCATAGCCTGCCTTCCATCCTTGCCTCATAATTGAGCAACGATTTCAGTGCAATTGCCGCAGTGCGGCACAGCCTTCCGCTTGACGCGCCGGGCAATGCAATCAAAGATGCCTCGTCCGTTCACTGCATGCACTATGCGTTTGCGAAGGGGAGAATCAGGGGCCTGGCAATCGCATTTACACGCCGATTAAATCGATTCAATCAACAGAACCAAAACTGGGAGGAGTCTCTGATGTTGAGAATGTCGCGTCGCAAGTTCGGCAGCGCCCTGCGGGTCGCCGCCGTCGCCGTTTCCGCGCTCACCTTGGGCGGGATCATGGCGGGCACCGCCAAGGCCGAAGACAAGCTGGTGATCCTGGGCTCGGTTCCAGGCCTGAAGTTTCCGTTCTTCGTGCACATGATGAACCAGATCAAGGCCGAGGGCGCGAAGCTCGGCGTCGAAGTCGTCGAGAGCGACGGCCAGGTCAGCTCGACCAAGCAGACCGCCGACGTCGAAGCCGCGATCGCGCGCGGCGTCAACGGCATCGTCATCAGCCCGAACGAAGTCGACGCCATGGCGCCGGCCCTGCAAGAGGCGGTCGATGCCAAGATTCCGGTGGTCACCATCGACCGCTACGTCACCAAGGTTCCGGATCTGCTGGGCCATGTCGGCGCCGACAACTCCAAGGGCGGCGAGGCGCAGGCCGAGCTGATCATGAAGATGTTCCCGAACGGCGCGAAGATCATGAACCTGCAGGGCCAGCCGGGTGCGGGTCCCGCCATCGACCGCAACAAGGGCCTGCACACGATCCTCGACCAGCACAAGGACAAGTACGAGATCGTGTTCGAGCAGACCGCGGAATTCGACCGCGTGAAGGGTCTGTCGGTGACGGAAGCCGCCTTGTCCAGTCTCGGCACGCCGCCGGATGTCATCGTCGCCGCCAATGACGACATGATCCTCGGCGCCATGGAGGCGGTGAAGGCGCATAACCTCAGCGGCAAGATCGCGCTGATCGGCTTCGACGCCCTGCCGGAAGCGCTGGCCCGGGTGAAGGACGGCAGTCTCACCGCGACGGTCGAGCAGTTCCCCGGCCTGCAGAGCTCCAAGGCGGTCGACAAGCTGGTCGCCTTCCTGAAGGACGGCACCAAGCCGGAGCCGAAGGTCGAGCTGCTGACCCCGATCACCATCACCAAGGACAACCTCGACAAGGCCGAGCGCCTCGGCGAAGTCCAGTAAGTCCTGACGCGATCCACGCGGCGGATGGGCGACCATCCGCCGCGTGTTCGCTGAAGAGTCCCCGACCAAGGATTCCACGGTGACCGAACCCCTGCTCCGCATGGAGCATATCACCAAGCGCTTTCCCGGCGTGCTGGCGCTGGACGACGTGTCGCTGGAGATTCTCCCCGGCGAGACCCACGGCCTGCTCGGCGAGAACGGCGCCGGCAAGTCCACCTTGCTGAAGATTCTCTCCGGCGCCTATCAGCAGGACGCCGGCACGATCAGCCTTGGTGGAAGACCGCTCGAGGCGAAGTCGCCGCTCGATGCCCAGAAGCAGGGCATCATCACCATCTACCAGGAATTCAACCTGATCCCGACCATGACGGTCGCGGAGAACATGTTCCTGGGCCGCGAGCCCGGATCCGGTGTCTTCGTCTCCTGGCCGAGGATGCGCGAGGAGACCGAGAAGGTGCTGCAGCATCTCGGCATCGCCCTCGACCCGATGGCGCTGGTCAGCGACCTTTCCGTGGGTGAGCAACAGATGGTGGAGATCGCGCGGGCTCTGTCTCGCGACTCCCGCATCATCGTCATGGACGAGCCGACCGCGGCCTTGACCGAGCGCGAGGTCGAACATCTTTTCCGCATCATCGCCGACCTGAAAGCGCGCGGCCTCTCGATCATCTACGTGACC
>JAYSFH010000243.1:0-6181 GCA_041913405.1 Dongia sp.
CTCGACGATCTCGGCCAGCGCGACCACGACGCCCGCGCCACCTTCGATGCGGCGATCGAGAAGCTGATCTCCGACCTGAGGCACGACCCGGCCACCCGCGCCCAGGTCAACGCGATGCGCGATCGCTTCCTGGGCGCCCCGGAGGTGAACGCCTATTTCCAGAGCCTCTGGCAGGACCTGCGCGCGATCCTTGAGCAGGAGCTGGCCCAGCCGAACTCGCGATTGCGCCAGGCGCTGTCGGGGATCCTGCGTTCGCTCGGATCGGCGATCGCCGAGGATCCGTCTTTGCAAACGCGCATGGACCAGCGGCTGGAAGAGGGCGTCCAGACCCTGATCGTGCCCTGGCGCAAGGAGATCGGCCGCTTCGTCGCCGATGTGGTCAAGAGCTGGGAGACCAGCACGATCGTCGACCGCGTCGAGCTCGCCGTCGGCAAGGATCTGCAATACATCCGCTTGAACGGAACCCTGGTCGGCGCCGCGGTTGGCTGCGCGATCTTCGCGCTGACGCAGCTGCTGCGCTAATCGGCATGCACCGGCGCACGGTTGTCGTCGCGGATCCGGGAATCCTTGACCACCTTGTGCACCGGTTCTCGGTTGTCGTCGCGGATCAGCGCCTGGCCGGTGGCCGCATCCAGCTTGTTGGACAGCCGCTGCTGCAGGCCCTTGACCCAGAACAGTCCCGGCACCAGCACGACCGCCACCAATCCGGCGATCAGGGCGTATTCGATGGCGGTTGCTCCCTTCGAGCAACGCCGGTAGTGGGCCATGCGCTTGAGCAGAGCCACGATGCAGACGCCTCGCCGCTAAGGTCTTGCCTAGACTGGCGGCGGTGCAGGGATGCGGCAATTGGCCCTTGGGTCAATCGGGCCTTCGCCGCCGCTCCGCCGCCATCGAGGCGCGGCGGCCGCCGGTGGCGTGGGGCAGGCGGTTGACCTGCATCTCGACCCGGCCCTTGCGGATGCGGATCCTGAAGACGTGGACCAAGCCACAGTCGCAGCAGGCGATCTTGCAGCGACGGTTCGAGCGGCCTTCCTGGAACAGCCACCATTCGCCGTCATGGACCTGCTCATAAGTGGAGCGGCTCATCGCGCGACCTTGCGCTCGCGCCAGCGCAGCATGCGCCAGGCCTCCACATGCGCCTCGGCCTCGATGCGCGCCCGATCGCGCAAGGCGAACCAGGCGGCATCCGGCCGTCGCAGCGTCTGGCGCCGCGTCATCGCGCAGAGCAGGCGGAAGGAACGCTTGGCCAGCCGGAACTCCTTAGCGGCGCGGAAGCGCAGGCGCTGCGGTTCGGACATCTGCGCCATCAGCTGCGCATCGCGCTCGCGCTGTTCTTCCGCCGGGATCGGGCCGTCATACTTGAGCTCGGCGTCGCGGCGGAGACTGAGCGCGGTCGGCATGCGGACTCCCTGTGGGCTGTCGATGATCCAAGGAGTCTAGCAGGATATTGCGAAAATCGCAATATCTAAGTCGAGTTTATGCGATTGGCGCGCGGTGGCGCCTCAGTACATGTCGGTGTTCTTCAGCACCAGATGCAGGTTCCGGATCTTTGAGCGCGCGAGGCGGAAGGTCCGCTCCTTCGGGCGGAATTCGAACAGCTCGACGAATTCCGGTGTCAGCCTGACGATGCGCTTGATGAAGGCGCGGGCCGGCGCGCCGTCGTTGTCCGGGAGCAGCTCGACCACGGCGTCGCGGCCGGGGAAGGGTTTGCGCGCGGCATCGACGAACAGGAGATCGCCGTGCATATGCGCGGGCTCCATGGAATCGCCGTCCACGTAGATGCAATAGATCCGCGCCTTGCCGGCAAGACCCGGCGGCCGGTCGACATAGTCGATCGGCTCGCCGTTGTTCAGCTCGAACACACCGTCCGGCCCGGCCTGGCCGCTGCCGAGCAACGGGATCTTGCTCTGGCGATCGGGGCGGGGCGGCAGCGGCGCTGCACGGAGATTGGGTGCC
Source organism: Dongia sp. (assembly GCA_041913405.1). GTDB lineage: Bacteria > Pseudomonadota > Alphaproteobacteria > Dongiales > Dongiaceae > Dongia. The sequence continues at coordinate 1,957 of JAYSFH010000243.1, forward strand.
GGCAGGCGATCCTCGGCCAAACCGGTGGAATAGGCCTCGCCACCGTCGAGCGGGCGGAAGAACGCTTCGATCCGCGCGTTCTCGTCGAGCTGCAGGCGCCGCCTTCCGGCCAGCACCTTGTTGAGCTTGTCGACCTCGATCCCGGCGACCTGGGCGAGGCGGGTCTGGGTCACGCGGTGGCGCTCAAGCGCCGCTTTGATCTCGATTGGGGTCATGGCCTGCAGTCTGCGAATCACGCAAACCTCCGTCTATTGCGATTTAAGCGAATATCGCTTGACACTATATGCGATAATCGCTAAAAGCAAGACTATGTTCACAGTCGAACGCAAGTCCCCTCCCGCCGCTGCATTCCCTCCCTCGGCGGCGGAGCCTGCGGCCGGCACCGCCTCGACCCTAGAAGAGGCTCACTTGGTGCCGGCCGCACCTTTCTTCGAAGCATCCCTCGAAATAGGCGCCTCAGTCGTCCGGCAGTGGGCGATCGGGCCCGAGCAATGCCGCTGGATCGTCGCCGACGAGGATAGAGGCGCCGAAGCATTGATGTGCGGCGCGGCCACTGCGCCGCGCCGGCCGTTCTGCGCCGAGCATTGCGGGCGCGCCTACCTGCCGCGCGAGGCCGAGGAGGCCCGCGAAGTCGGCGAAGAGACGACAGATAAAGCAGCAGAGGAGGCCGAATGAATCAGGGCATCGCCGATACCAAAGCCGAACAAACGCGGCGCGCGATCATCTCCCTGCTGGCCCGCGGGCCGGCGCTCACCGCCGATGCGCTGGCCGAGCGGCTCGATCTTTCGATTCTCTATGTCCGGCCCCGCGTCTCCGAACTGGTGAAGCAGGCACGCATCGTCGCGAATGGCGACTTTGGGCTCAATGCCAGCGGCAGGATGGCGAACAAATGGCGGGTGGCGCGATGAGCCGCTGCAAGTCGCCGGCGGCGTCGCGCCGGGTCGCTCCGATGCCGCCGCTGTTTCGCACGCGGCACTTCACCGATGCCGGTGGCAAGCAACGCTTCGGCATCAGCGTCGCGATGAACGGCAGCCGCTTCAGCGGTTCGGTCCTGGTGCGCAAGGACAACCGCGCCGATCCCGGCGGTGTCGCCCAGCTGCTGGAATCGCTGGCGGCCTTCGTCCGGGGCGATTGATTTCATGCGAGGGCGCGTGAAATCGAGCGGTGCGGCGCCGACCGACACCGCGGCCGCGGCATTGCGCGCCAAGGCACGCGCGGCGGGCAGCGAAATGCTCGACCGCTTGCTGGAACTTGCCCGCGAGTGCAAATCGGACGCGGTGAAGCTGGCGGCGATCAAGGAGTTGCTAGACCGCGGCTTCGGTCGCGCCGCACAAAGCGAGCAGGCCGGCGGCGTGATCGCGCATGTCCTCGTGGAGGACGGCTATGAAGTCTAGGGTGTCGACCGGCCATGTGCCGCGGCCGCAGCAGCGGCTGCTGCATGCAGCACCCGGCCGGTTCAAGGTGCTGGTCACGCATCGGCGCTTCGGCAAGACCGTCTTCGCGGTCAACGAGCTCATCTCCGGCGCCAAGAACTGCAAGCTGCGCGAGCCGCGCTTCGCCTATCTGGCGCCGTTCCACATCCAGGCCAAGGATGTCGCCTGGTCCTACCTGAAGCATTACACGGCGAAGATTCCCGACATCGCGGTCAATGAATCCGAGCTCTGGGTCGAGCTGCCGCCGCGGGTCGAGCACGGCAGTGCCGCCGCGGGTGCCCGCATCCGGCTCTACGGCGCCGACAATGCCGATCGGCTGCGCGGCCTCTATTTCGACGGCGTGGTGCTGGACGAATACGCGCAGATGCATCCGCGCGTCTGGTCGGAGGTGGTGCGGCCCGCGCTCGCCGACCGGCAGGGCTGGGCGTTGTTCATCGGCACGCCGATGGGACGCAACGGCTTCTGCGATCTGTTCGAGGGCGCGCGCGACGGCTTCCCGGACGACGCCGGCGCCCGCCGGCGCGATCCCGACTGGGCAGGCTTCATGTTCAAGGCCTCGGAGACCGGCATCATTCCGGCGTCGGAGCTGGAGGCTGCGCGGCGCGCGATGACGCCGGACCAGTATGCGCAGGAGTTCGAATGCTCATTCGACGCGGCGATCCCCGGCGCCTATTACGCGCAGATCCTTGCCGACGCCGAGCGGCTCGGCCGCATCCGGCCTTTCGCCCATGAACCGGCCTTGCCGGTGCACACCGGCTGGGACCTCGGTATCGGCGACGCCACCAGCATCTGGTTTGCGCAAGTGGCGCATGGCGAGCCGCGCCTGATCGATTTCTACGAGGCCTCCGGGGTCGGGCTCGAGCATTACGTGGCGCAGCTCCGTGCCGGGCATCGCGCGCATTGGATCTACGGCCAGCACTTCTTCCCGCACGATCTCCGGGTCAAGGAACTGGGCTCGGGCTTGAGCCGCATCGATGTGCTGAGGGGCTTCGGCCTCTCGCCCACCGTGCTGCCGCAATCCAGCGTCGACGACGGCATCAGCCAGGCGCGGTTCATCCTGCGCAAATGCTGGTTCAACGCCGAGCGCTGCGGGACTGGGTTGAAGCTGCTGCGACAATACCGCTCCGAATGGGACGATAAGCGGCAGGTGCTGAAACCGGTGCCGCTGCACGACTTCACGAGCCATTGCGCCGATGCGTTCCGGTATCTCTGCATCGGGCTGGGGCGGCAGCTGATCGATCGCCAACCTTTGACTGACCCCATGCTCTCTTCGGGTGTACGATCTGCGGGTAGCCGGCCACGATTTGCGACCGGCGCACCGAAGGGAGGGAGACCGCATGGGTGGTAGGAAGTGGTTCGTGTTGGCGATGCTGGTCGCCGCTGGGCCGGCTTGGGGGCAGAGCGAAGATCCCCATTTTGAACGCGTGGTTCGGCCGTGGATGGAGGAGTTTATCGACTGCGAAAAGGCGCAGCTCCCGAGCTTGGCAAAATCAGATATGTCAACGAAAGCTGCAGCAGATGCTGCCTTTTCCGCCTGCGGTGAGCAGCGCCGAGTGCTTACCAACGTGTATCAACGGCCTCCCTACAGCTACAGCCAAAGAGATGCAGATGAGATCGTAAGCAAATTGATTGAGGAACTGCGCCCATTGGTTGAGGAGCAACTGGAGACGCTTCGATAAATATGCTTGAAAATCGCCAATAATCATCCTATAGTGTGAGCACACAGTAACGTCGAGGTTGCTCATGACTGGGTACATTGGTGGCAAGGACCGCAACCCCACAGGGAATATCGGTTCCGACAAGCAGAAATCGAGCCCCAGTAAGGGGACTGCCACAGGTGCTGTGGTCGCCGCGGGAACTAAGTACCAAGCGCCTGGATCGGCGAAGGCGGCAGACAAGAATTTCAAGGCGGAGGGTGGCTCCGTTCAGAATGGCCGGGCGGTTCGCACAGAAGGCGGCGCCGGCCCCAATCCCGCCCCGGAGCCGCAAAAGAATCTCCCGACCGGCGTTACGCCGCTGACCGAGCCGAAGCCGATGGGGGCGACGCCCTATGTCGAAGGTGCGGATCCTCTAGGCATCGCCGCGCGCTTTCTCGGCGGCATTGGCGGCGCTGTTACGAGTGCGCTCGGGCTGGGGCTGACCGGCGAGGATCCGACCGAAACCATGCTTGGCAAGAGCCTTGGCCAGCAGACCGGATGGTCGGCCGACCCCAGCATGACTCCCGGTCGCGATCGTGCGCAGCGCGGCACGCGGCCGCGGGAAGCGTTCACGCAGACCGCGACCAGCTCGGCAAGCCGCGAAGATCAGGACAGCGAGACCGCGCGCGCAGCTGAAGACTTTTCCGACATCACGCTCGCCGATCGGCGCAAGCCGGGTTTGAAGCAGATGCTGGAGACCATGCTTTGAGCGGGCGGCGGTTGGGGATGACCGACGCCGAGTTCGATCGCGCGATGACGCCCTTCGCGCCGCAGATCGAGCGCGGCTATCGGGCGACGCTCGCGCTCAAGCGCCTGGCCGGCGATGAAGGCTTCCGGCAGCGCTATCTGAAGGGCGATGCCGAGGCAATCGCGCTCTACAACCAGCTGACCGCGCTCAAGGCTGCGGGCACGCAGCCTTATCACGACGCGGTCGGCGCGACGCAGGCGGCGGAGAATCCGAATACCAGCGCCGCAGCGCTGGCGCTGATCAACGATGCCGATTTCGTTGCGCGCTACACGGCGGGCGACAGCGCGGCGCGGGCCCAGTGGGACGCGGCCTCGCCCCACAGTTCCGTAGGCGACAACACGGCTGTC
>JAYSFH010000244.1:0-737 GCA_041913405.1 Dongia sp.
AGGGCAAGGGCGTCTCGGTCATGGACATGACCGGCCTCGCGCAGAAGGGCGGGGCGGTGCTCAGCCATGTGCGGATCGCCGACCGGCCCGAGCGGCTGCACGCGGTCCGGATCGGCACCGCGCAGGCCGACCTGCTGCTCGGCTGCGATCTCGTGGTCTCGGCGAGCGCCGATGCGCTCGGCCGGGCGGGGGCGCCGCGCACCACCGCGATCGTCAACGCCCAGGAGACCGTGACCGGCGACTTCACCCGCAACGCCGACTGGGAATTCCCGGCGGCGAAGCTGCAGGCGATGATCCGCGACGTGGTCGGCAAGGCGGTGGATTTCCCCGACGCGACCCGGCTCGCGACCGCGCTGATGGGCGATGCGATCGCCACCAATCCCTTCATGCTCGGCTTCGCCTATCAGCGCGGCCTGATCCCGGTATCCTCGGCAGCGATCGCGCGGGCCATCGAGCTGAACGGCGTCGCCGTCGAGTTCAACAAGCGCGCCTTCCATTGGGGCCGCCGCGCCGCACTCGACCTCGCCGCGGTCGAACGGATTGCAGCGCCCGCCAAGGCTTCGATCCCGGAGACCTTGCCGGAGATCGTCGCCCATCGCCGCCGGCATCTCACCGACTACCAGGATGCCGCGCTGGCCGACCGCTATCAGGCGCTGGTGGACCGGGTCGCCGCGGCCGAACGCGCGCGCATGCCGGGCAGCGACGCGCTCGCCCGCGCGGTTGCGAAGAGCTACGCC
>JAYSFH010000244.1:800-1934 GCA_041913405.1 Dongia sp.
AGGACGAGTATGAGGTGGCGCGGCTCTACACCGACGGCGGCTTCCGCGATCGCCTGGCGCAGCAATTCGACGGCGACTTCGCGCTGAAGGTTCATCTCGCACCGCCGCTCTGGGCCAGGCGCGATCCCGCGACCGGCCACCTGAAGAAGCAGGCCTATGGCGGCTGGGTGCTCAGCGCCTTTGGCCTGCTGGCGAAGCTCAAGTCCCTGCGCGGCACCCGGCTCGATCCCTTCGGCTATTCCGCCGAGCGCCGCGAGGAACGCGCGCTGATCGCCGAATACGAAACGCTCGTCGCCGAGCTGATCGCGACACTTGCGCCGGCCAATCACGCGGCGGCGGTGGCGCTGGCAGCACTGCCGGAATCGATTCGCGGCTTCGGCCATGTCAAGGATGCGAGCATCGCCAAGGCCGCGGCGCGACGGGTCGAGCTGCTGGCGGCCTTTCGCAACCCGCGCGCCGAGAACCGCGCGGCGCAGTAGCGCGCCCGCGATTCGCAATCTGCGTCCTCCGGCGCATCGCCGGGTTTCCGCCGGAATGCCAGCCCTGTCCGCGCGCAACGTCGGTACGCGTTTCAGGCCATGCCCGAGCCCAGGTATTACAACCGTGAACAAAACGGGGGCGAAGCGCGCGGCGGGTCCAAATCGTTGGCGCAAATGGCCTTGCCGGACCAAAGAGGGTTGAAATCTCTCGAAGCTATGCAACAAGATCGCAACAACTGGGTGTGATACCCGGGATCCGGCGGTCCGTTCGCCGCCAGTGGGACCTCTGAGGGTCCAATGAGGGAGGTTTACGAAATGAAAGAAGCTCTTCGGAAGCTGATGCTTCCGGCGATGGCGGCGGCTGGCCTGATGGCCGGTGCCTTCAGCGCCCAAGCGGAGTCCGTTCTGCACCGTGGCAACGGCGCCGAACCGGAGACGCTCGATCCGGCCAAGTCGACCGGCGTCATCGAATCCAACATCCAGTACGAACTGCTCGAAGGCTTGACCACCTACGCCGAGGACGGCGCGGTGGCGCCGGGCGTCGCGGAGAAGTGGGATGTGAGCGACGACGGCCTCACCTACACCTTCCATCTGCGCGACGAGAAGTGGTCGAACGGCGATCCGGTGACCGCCGCCGATTTCGTCTACTCCTTCC
>JAYSFH010000244.1:1944-6159 GCA_041913405.1 Dongia sp.
CCTCGGACTATGCGCCGATCGCCGACGTGATCGCCGGCGCCGAGGAGATCCGCAAGACCGCCGCGGACAAGACCCCGGATTTCAGCAAGCTCGGCGTCAAGGCCGGCGACGACCACACCCTGGTCGTGACCCTGAACAAGCCGACGCCGTACCTGTTGTCGCTGTTCCGTCACTCCAGCTTCCTGCCGGTGCACAAGGCCTCGGTCGAGAAGTTCGGCGCCGACTGGACCAAGCCCGGCAACTTCGTCGGCAACGGCGCCTTCACGCTCTCCGAGTGGACGCCGCAGTCCTCGCTGACCGTGGTGAAGAACCCGAACTTCTACGACGCCGCCAACGTGAAGCTCGACAAGATCATCTACTACCCGACCGAGGATATCGGCGAGGAGTTCAAGCGCTATCGCGCCGGCGAGCTCGACATCACCTACGAGGTGCCGTCGGACCAGATCAAGTATATCGAGAGCAACCTGAAGGACGAGTATGAGGCGAAGCCCTATCTCGGCACCTACTACTACGTCATCAACCTGACCCGCGAGCCCCTGGGCAAGCAGAAGGCGATCCGCGAGGCGCTGGCGCTCGCCATCGACCGCGACACGCTGGCCGACAAGGTCACGCAGGGCAGCTTCCTGCCGGGCTATTCCTGGGTCCCGCCGGGAACCGGCGAGTACCAGAACACCTATGTCAGCTTCAAGGACATGAAGCAGTCCGATCGCGTCAAGAAGGCGAAGGAACTCCTGAAGGAAGCCGGCTACGGCCCCGACAAGCCGCTGAAGCTCGAGCTGCTCTACAACACCAGCGAGAACCACAAGAAGATCGCCATCGCGGTCCAGAGCATGTGGAAGAAAGTGGGCGTCGAGGCCACGCTGAATAACCAGGAGTGGCAGGTCTATCTCGACACCCGCGACAACAAGGCCTACGACGTCGCGCGTGCCGCCTGGATCGGCGACTATGCCGACCCGATGACCTTCCTCGATATCTTCCTGTCGGATGCCGGCGTCCGCAACGACGCGGGCTACAACAACCCGAAGTATGACGAGCTGGTGAAGAAGTCGGCCGGCATCTCCGATCCGAAGGAGCGCATGCAGACTCTGCAGGACGCCGAGAAGATCTTCCTCGACGACCTGCCGCTGATCCCGCTGCTCTACTACAAGACCAAGCACATGGTGTCGAAGAAGGTCCACGGCTGGACCTACAACAACCTCGACTTCCATCTCGGCCGCTACATGTCGGTCAACTAAGCGCCCGGCGCGGGCCGCCAGCGGCTAGCCGGCGGCCCGTCCTTCGCGGACCCGAATCCCTTGCTCAATTTTTTCCTGCGGCGTCTGGGCGGCGCGATCCCGACGCTGTTCGTCATCATTGCCATCTCGTTCTTCATGATCCGCCTGGCGCCGGGCGGACCCTTCGCGCGCGAGCGCCAGGTGCCGCCCGAGGTGCTGGCCGCGCTGAACAAGCAGTACCATCTCGACGAGCCGCTCTGGCAGCAGTTCCTGCGCTATATCTGGGACCTGCTGCACGGCGATTTCGGCCCCTCGTTCAAGTACAAGGATTTCCGCGTCACCGACCTGATCCTGCAGGGCTTCCCGACCTCGCTGCAGCTGGGCATGTTGGCGATCAGCCTCGCCCTGATCATCGGCCTCTCGCTCGGCATCTGGGCGGCGCTTCGCCAGAACACCATCATCGACTATTCGACCATGGGCATCTCGATGCTGGGCATCGCGGTGCCGAACTTCGTGGTCGCGCCGGTCCTGACCCTGGTCTTCGGCCTGATGCTGAGCTGGCTGCCGGTCGGCGGCTGGGGGCATCCGGCCAACTATGTGCTGCCGGTCATCGCACTCTGCCTCTCGCAGATCGCGGCGATCGCGCGCCTGATGCGCGCCAGCATGATCGAGGTGCTCCGGAGCAACTATGTCCGCACCGCGCATGCCAAGGGCCTGCCGGAGCGGATCGTGCTGCGGCGGCATGCGATCCGCGCGGCACTGCTGCCGGTGGTCTCCTTCCTTGGCCCGGCGATCGCCAACATCATCACCGGCTCGGTGGTGATCGAGCAGATCTTCTCGATCCCCGGCATCGGCCGCTACTTCGTGCAGGCCTCCTTGAACCGCGACTACACGATGGTCATGGGTGTCACGGTCTTCTATGGCGCGCTGATCATCTTCTGCAACCTGCTGGCGGATCTCGCCTACGGGCTGCTCGATCCCAAAGTGCGCTACGACTGAGGGCGCCATGACCGACGTTCCACTCCCCGGCAAAGCCCCCGTCGTCGAAGTCAAAGGCCGCAGCCTTTGGGCCGACGCGCGCCGGCGCTTCATGCACAACAAGGCGGCGGTGGTCTCGCTGGCGGTGCTGACGATCATCGCGGTCGCCTGTTTCGCGGCGCCCTATCTCGGGCTGCGCAGTCCGGACGACGTCAACTGGGACCTCGATCCGCTGGCCTCGCCGCCCAACCTGGAGCAGGGCTACTATTTCGGCACCGATGCCAACGGCCGCGATCTCTTCGTGCGCACGCTCTACGGCGGCCAGGTCTCGCTGATGGTCGGCTTCGTCGCGACCCTGGTCAGCCTGATCATCGGCACGCTCTGGGGCGCCACCGCCGGCTTCCTCGGCGGCCGGGTCGATGGTTTGATGATGCGGATCGTGGACATCCTCTATTCGATCCCGTTCATCTTCTTCGTGATTCTGCTGACCGTGGTGTTCGGGCGGCAGATCGTCCTCATTTATCTCGCGATCGGCGCGGTTTCCTGGCTCGACATGGCCCGTATCACCCGCGGCCAGACCATCAGCATCAAGCGCCGCGAGTTCATCGAGGCCGCCCATGCCAGCGGCGTCTCGACCTGGCGCATCATCACCCGGCACGTGATCCCGAACTGCCTCGGCCCGGTCGTGGTCTATGTCACCTTGACCGTGCCGAACGTGATCCTGACCGAAAGCTTCATCAGCTTCCTCGGCATGGGCGTGCAGGAACCGGATTCAAGCTGGGGTACCCTGGTCGCCGAAGGCTCCTCGGTGATGGAGATCGCGCCCTGGCAGGTCCTGGGCCCGGGCATCGTGCTCGCGATCACCCTGCTGTCGCTGAATTTCATCGGCGATGGCCTGCGCGACGCGCTCGACCCGAAGGACCGCTGAGCGCAAATGGCCCGCAAATGAGCAAGGTCCTCGAAGTCACCGATTTGAAGACCACCTTCTCCACGCCGGAGGGCGAGGTGAAGGCGGTGGGCGGCGTCGACTTCACCATCAACAAGGGCGAGACCTTGGGCGTGGTCGGCGAATCCGGCTCCGGCAAGAGCCAGATCTTCATGTCGATCATGGGCCTGCTCGCGCGCAACGGCCGCGCCACCGGCAGCGTCAAGTTCCAGGGCGACGAGATCCTCGGCCTCGACGTCAAGGACCTGAACCGCGTGCGCGGCGCGAAGATGGCGATGATCTTCCAGGATCCGATGACCTCGCTCAATCCCTACCTCTCGGTCCGCCGCCAGATGACCGAGGTGCTGATGCAGCACAAGGGTCTCACGGAAGAGAAGGCCGCGGCGGAATCGGTCGCGATGCTGGAGAATGTCCAGATCCCCGAGGCGAAGCGCCGCCTCAACATGTTTCCGCACGAGTTCTCCGGCGGCATGCGCCAGCGCGTGATGATCGCCATGGCCTTGCTCTGCGGCCCGGAGCTGCTGATCGCCGACGAGCCGACCACCGCGCTGGACGTGACCGTGCAGGCGCAGATCCTGGAAGTGCTGGTCGGCCTGCAGCGCGACTTCGGCATGGCGATCGCGCTGATCACCCATGATCTCGGCGTGATCGCCCGCCTGGCCGACCGGGTCATGGTCATGTATGCCGGCGGCATCGTCGAGAAGGGCTCGGTCCGTGACCTCTTCAAGGACCCGCAGCATCCCTATACCCAGGGCCTTCTGGAATCCATGCCGCGGCTGGACGAGACGGAATCGACCCGGCTCCAGACCATCGGCGGCCAGCCGCCCAACCTGCAGAATCTGCCCAGCGGCTGCAGCTTCCGCGACCGCTGCCGCTATGCCTTCGAACGCTGCCCGGTCGAGCGGCCGCTGCTGACACCTTTCGCTGAAGGAAGGAGCAAGGCATGCCACCTGCCCAGCCTTTGATGACTCCGACCGGCGCCCAGACCTCGAGCAAAATGGCGGCGAGCAAGGGCGCGCCGTTGCTCACGGTCCAGGACCTCAAGGTCTATTTCGAGGTCGGCGGCAACCGCCTGCT
>JAYSFH010000245.1:0-6156 GCA_041913405.1 Dongia sp.
GATTTCGTCGCTCGCCGCGCGGCCTTCGCCGATCGCCTCTTCCGGCACCGTGCCGAAGATGCGGATCGTGGTGTCGAACAGCAGCGAGGGCGCCACCGGCTTGATCAGCACGGCTTCGATGCCGGCGTCGGGCGCCCGCTTCAACACGTCCTCGCGGCCATGCGCGGTCACCATGATGAGATGCGGCGCGGGCGCGAGGTCGAGGGCGCGGATCGCCGCGGCGGTCTCCAATCCGTCCAGTGCCGGCATCTGCCAGTCGAGGTAGACCGCCTGGATCGGCTTTCCGGCCGCGGCTTCGGCCTTCAGCGCCGCGACCGCCTCGGCGCCTGAACCGGCCTGCAGCGTTTCGAAGGTCATATCCGACAGCATCTCGGCGAGCACCATGCGGGCGTGCGGGTTGTCGTCCACCACCAGCACCTTGAGCCCGCGCAGGTCCGGATTGGGGATCAGTGCCTTGCGCTGGTCGGCACCCTTGCCGAGCTTCGCGGTGAACCAGAAGGTGCTGCCCTGCCCCGCCTCGCTCTCGACCCCGACCGTGCCGCCCATCAGCTCGGCGAGGCGCTTCGAGATCGCGAGCCCGAGGCCGGTGCCGCCGTATTTGCGCGTGGTCGAGCTGTCGGCCTGCTGGAACGACTGGAACATCCGCGCCCGCTGCTCCGGCGTCATGCCGATGCCGGTGTCGCGCACCGAGAAGCGCAGCACCACGTAGTCTTCGGCGATCGCATCCGCCTTGACCGCGATGTGGATCTCGCCGGTCTCGGTGAACTTGACCGCGTTGTTGGCATAGTTGATCAGGATCTGACCGAGCCGCAGCGGATCGCCGCGCAGCGTCGCCGGCACGGTGCGGTCGACCTCGATGATGAGCTCGAGCCCCTTGGCGCCGGCCTTCTCGGCCACCAGGGTCGAGACGTTCTCCATCACCTTCTCGAGGTCGAAGTCGATCTCCTCGGTCGAGAGCTTGCCGGCCTCGATCTTGGAGAAGTCGAGGATGTCGTTGATGATGCCCATCAGGTGCTGGCCGGCCTGCTGGATCTTCTTCACGTAGTCGCGCTGCCGCGGATCGAGCGCGGTCTTCAGCGCCAGATGCGACATGCCGATGATCGCGTTCATCGGCGTGCGAATCTCGTGGCTCATGTTGGCGAGGAAGTCGCTCTTGGCCTGGGTCGCCGCCTCGGCCGCCTGCTTGGCGTTGAGGATCGCCTCCTCGGCGCGCTTCCTCGGCGTGATGTCGCGGACGTTGGCGAAGGCAACGTGCTCGCCTTCCATTTCCAGCATCATCAGCACGACTTCGCTGTAGAACGGCTCGCCGGTATCCCATTTCCGATTGCACCAGTCGAAGGTGACCGGCCGGCCGGTGCGCACGACTTCGTCCAGCGCCGCCTTGACGACGTCGGCCGAGGGCTGGCCGTCCGGCTGGGTCGCCGGGGTGAGGCGCGGATCCATGATGTCCAGGCCCTGCATCCGCGCGCGGTCCGGAATGCCGAACAGCCGCAGCGCCGCCGCGTTGCAGTCGAGGAAGCCCTGGGCGTTGAACAGGAAGAAGGCGTCGAGCGTGTTGTCGAAAATCATGCGGAACTTCTCTTCCGCGCGCTTCCGCTCGGTTATGTCGGTGCAGAAGCCGCAGACCGCATAGGCCTTGCCGATCTCGTCCATCAGCGGGAACATGGTGTTGATGGCGGTGTGCATGCCGTCGATCAGCGGCAGCCGCTCCTCGGCGATCCGCACCTGGCCGCTTTCGAGCACGACCTTGTCGCTGGCGACGATTTCGTCGGCGGAGGCCGCCGGGAACAGCTCGTGGTCGGTCTTGCCGACGGCGTCGCCGTCCTTGAAGCCGAAGGCTTCGCTCCAGTGCTTGTTGACGAAGAGATACCGCCCGGCGAGGTCCTTCTGGTAGATGAGCGCCGGCGCGTTGTCCATGATCGCCTGCAATTCCGCGCGATGCCGCTCGGCATCGCGCTCGGCCTTCAGGCGCTCGTCCACCTCGTGCCGCAGGCGCCGGTTCGAGACCACGGCCCAGGCGAGCAGCAAGGCCACGGCGAGCGGTATCGGCCAGTATTTGCCGGCGACCTCGCCCCAGTCGATCGACGCCACGCGCGGCAGCCAGCGGTCGCGGATCTCCTGGCGGTCGGCCTCGCTGATCGTTTCGATCGCGCGGTCGAGCAGGCCGGCGAGCTCCGGCCAGTCCTTGCGGACGGCGAAGTGCAGCGCACTGGTCTTGAAGCCGGCTTCGCCGCGCAGATCGAGGTTCGCGAGGTTCAGCCGGCTGATCAGGAAGGTGGAGACGATGAGATCCCCGACATAGGCGTCGGCGCGGCCGGAAGCCACCGCGCGCAGGGCCGCCTCGGTGTCTTCGACGTTGACGATCCTGGCCGTCGGCACCTTGACCGGCAACACGTCGTTGATGGCGTAGCCCTTCTCGAGCACCACGACCTTGCCGCCGAGATCATCGAGCGAGCGGATGCCGGAATCGCTGCGCCGCGCGACCACCACGTTGTTGCTGGTGATGTAGGGCTTGGAGAAGGCGAGATAGCCTTCGCGCTCCGGCGTCTGGCCCACGGAGACCATGAGGTCGATCTCGTGCTTCTTCGCCGCCTCCAGCACCGACTGCCAATCGGTGTAGACGACCGGCTCCACCATGATGCCGAGGCGTTGCGTCACGAGTGCCAGATAGTCGGCGCTGATGCCCTGATGCCGGCCGGTCCGGTCCATCAGGTCGAACGGCGCCCAGCCGCCCTTGTAGAGGCCGAGCCGGATCGGCTGGTGGTTGGCGAGCCAGGACCGCTCCTCCGAGTTCAGCGGCACCCAGACGGATTCGTCGTGCTGCTGTGCCCAGGCGCTGACGCCGATCGACAGCAGCGCGCCGAGTGCAAAGCAGACGGCGCGCAGAACGCGGCCGAGACCGGCCGTTGCGCGATCAATCGTCTGGCGCCGGTTGCTCGCCGCGATCATCCGGTGACCACTCCGCTCCAAGCATCCCCTCAGGCGATGGGGTTTCACAGGAGTCTAGGGTGCGAAGATTTACCGGACGTTAAGCCTGTTCAATCCCGGCGGCGGGTACCGGCCATCTAGGCTTAGAGGATTGAATCAAAAGAGTTCTTTTTGCAGCCTTCATTCAGGGGCGCACCTCGGAAGGCGGCGTGGAGCCCGGTCCTGAAGCTCAGCGCGGCGGGATCATGGCGATGCCGTGCGCCTGGGTGAGCGCCACGACCCGTCCGATCAGCTCCGGCGACGGCGGACCGGCCGGGGCCGGAAGCGCCGCCGCCGCGTCGAAGAACGCCAGCATGTGATCATCGACGATGGCCATGAAGTGCACGGGCTCGCTGCCGGCATTGCGGTAGGCGTGCGCGGCGTTGGCCGGCATCGTCACGACATCGCCGGCCGCCGCCTCGACTTCATCGATGGCGTCGCCGCGCCGGCGCGAGATCCTGAGCGTGCCGGAAAGAATCCGGTAGATCTCCGGCGAGGCATGGCTGTGCAGCGGCGTTCCGCCGCCGGGCGGCACGGTGACGTCCACCACGTTGAGCCGGGTGCCCGCCAGCCTGGCGCGCACTTCGACCTTCTCTCCCAGCACCTCAAGGGTGCGTCCCGACCCGGCCCCGTGGATCTCGGTCGTCTGATGGTCACTCACTTGATCTTCCTTTCACGCGTGTGCTCTTTGACTTCCTGGCCGCCTTCAGCAGGGCGTCGATCGCCCAGGCGGCCGCCTCGCCGGATTCCCTTCCGCTCAGGCCCCAATAGTCGTGCATCGTCTGCCAGGCGGTCGCGCTGAACAGCAGCTGCACCACCGCCTCGAGACGCCGGGCGTCCTGCCGCTTCATGCCCACGGTCACGCCCGCGAGGCTCTTGCGGAACGCCGCCTGCCGCTCGGCATTCGCCTGCAGCCGCATTTCGCGACCGGCACCGCTGCTGTGCGATGCGCGCACGATCCCCTCGATCCCATCCAGCGACGCGAACAGGTCCGGCGGCAGGTCCACCAGGTCACGCTCGCTTTCCGGCCAGAACCGGACGCCCAGCGAGGCGTTGGCGCTCTGCCAGAAGGCAGCGAGCAGCGCCTCCTTGGTCGGGAAGTGCCGGAAGATGGTCCGCCGGTTGACGCCCGATGCAGCCGCGATCTCGTCGAAGCCTAGGCTGCTCTCGGGGTCCGCCTCCAGCATGCCGCGGACCGCCGCGAGGACGCGCTCGCGGGTGGCCTGCGCCTGGGCCTCCCGCAACGGGCTCTCATATTTTGTCATCGTCTGTGTATTCATGTCACTATAAGTGACACAAACAAATATCGCTGTCAACACGGAAAGCGCGCCGTGGTCGGGGCCGTTCCTCCGGCACTTTTCTCAGGCGCCGTTTCCCGGTAAAAGCGCCTTTCCCGACCAGTCCCCGGAGCCCTCCCATGGCGAAAGCCGCAGCATCCAAGACCGCCACCCGCAGCGAAACCGATTCCTTCGGCCCGATCGACGTGCCGGCCGACAAGCTCTGGGGCGCGCAGACGCAGCGCAGCCTGCAGAATTTCAAGATCGGCGGGCAGCGGATGCCGGTCGGCCTGATCCGCGCCTTCGGCCTGCTGAAGCAGGCGGCGGCGCGCGCCAACATGAAGCTGAAGAGGCTCGACCCGAAGCTCGGCAAGGCGAGCGACGCGGCCGCGGCGGAAGTCGCCTCCGGCGCGCTCGACGAGCATTTCCCGCTGGTGGTGTGGCAGACCGGCTCCGGCACCCAGACCAACATGAACGTCAACGAGGTGCTGGCCAACCGCGCCAACGAGATGCTGGGCGGCAAGCGCGGCGACAAGAAGCCGATCCATCCCAACGACCAGGTGAATTACGGCCAGTCGTCCAACGACAGCTTCCCGACCGCGATGCATATCGCCGCCGTGCGCCAGGCACTGGACGAGGTGATCCCGGCGCTCGCGCATCTCAATCCGGCGCTCGACAAGAAGGCGAAGGAATTTTCCAAGATCATCAAGATCGGCCGCACCCATCTGCAGGATGCGACGCCGGTGACGCTCGGCCAGGAGTTCTCCGGCTATGCAGCGCAGGTGAAGAACGGCATCGCGCGGGTGAAGGCCTGCCTGCCGCGCCTGCTCGACATTCCCCAGGGCGGCACCGCGGTCGGCACGGGCCTGAACGCCGCCAAGGGTTTCGACAAGGCCTTCGCTGCGGAGCTTTCGGCGCTCAGCGGCGTCAAGTTCGTCGCCGCCGCGAACAAGTTCGAGGGCATGGCGGCGCATGACGCCTTCGCCGAGATCTCCGGCGCCTATAACGTGCTCGCCGCCTCGCTGATGAAGATCGCCAACGACATCCGGCTGCTGGGCTCCGGCCCGCGCTCGGGCCTCGCCGAGATCAACCTGCCGGAGAACGAGCCCGGCTCCTCGATCATGCCGGGCAAGGTCAACCCGACCCAGGCCGAGGCGATGACCATGGTGGCGGCGCAGATCATGGGCAACAACGTCGCGGTCACCGTCGCCTGCTCGAACGGCCATCTCGAGCTCAACGTGTTCAAGCCGGTGATCATCCACAACGTGCTGCAGTCGGGGCAGCTCATTGCCGATGCCTGCATGAGCTTCACCGACAATTGCGTGGCCGGCATCACGCCGAACCTGCCGCGGATCAAGCAGTCGCTCGACCAGTCGCTGATGCTGGTGACCGCGCTCAACACCCATATCGGCTACGACAACGCCGCGAAGGTCGCGAAGAAGGCGCATAAGGAAGGCACCAGCCTGAAGGAAGCGGCGCTGGCGCTCGGCCTGCTGACCGAGAAGCAGTTCGACCAGTGGGTGCGGCCGGAAGACATGCTGGGTCCCAAATAAGGTATCGAGCCGCGCCTGCACCCGGTCCCGGAAGGCTTCCGCTGATGGTGGATTCTCCGACCCGGCTGCGGAAGCATTCGGTCAGCATTGCCGGGCATCGCACCAGCGTCACGCTGGAAGCGGCCTTCTGGGAAGCGCTGACGGCGATCGCGCAGGCGCGCAAGACCACGGTCGCCGGCCTGATCGCGGAGATCGACGATGCGCGCGCCGCCGATCCCGCGACGCCCAATCTCTCCAGCGCGATCCGGGTGTTCGTCCTGCGCGAGCGCGACACCCCCTGAGACCGCTCACTGGCGGGCCGGCGCGGCGGCGCGGTTCGGGCGCTGGAAGCGCTCGTAGAAGCCGCCGCATTCCTTGGC
>JAYSFH010000246.1:0-6129 GCA_041913405.1 Dongia sp.
GCCGAGGCGCAGCAGCTCTACATCGAGGACTTCGTGCCAGGGCAGTCTTTCCCTGGCGCGAGCACGACATGCACGGTCCATGACTTCCTCGACTTCGCACGCATCACCGGCGACGCGCATCCGATCCACTACGATGCGGACTATGCCAGGCGAACACGTTTCGGCCGGCCGCTCGCGCACGGCCTGCTAGTCGCCGGCTACAGCGCGCTCGGCGCGACGAAGCTCTCCACCATGCTCGAGGAGAGCATGGTCGCGATGCTCGAGGTAAGCTTCCGTTACCGGAAGCCGGTCTTCGCCGACGACGTACTGACCAGCCATTTCGAGGTCGCCGAGGTCACCCACGATCCCGGCAATGACACGGGAAGGATCCGCTTCAAGGTCACTTTGACGAATGAGGCGGGCGAGACGGTGGTCGAAGGCAGCCACCTCTACCTCATGCGCGCACGGGGAAGGTCGGCATGAGCGAGGCCGCCGCTGTCTGGGCCGCCATCGTCGAAGAACTGGGCTGGACCGGCCGTCCGACGGTGAACCTAGCCGAAACGCTGGTGGATCGCCACGCTGCGTCCGGGCGCGTCGCGCTGCACTGGGAAGGGCGCGATGGTACGCAGCGCGCCTTCACTTTCGCCGAACTGTCTGAGGCCTCCGCGCGGCACGCCGGCATGCTGCGCAGCCTCGGCATCGGTGCTGGCGACCGCGTCGCCTGCATCCTGCCCCGCGTGCCCGAGGCGATCGTCGCGCTGCTCGGCGCCTTCCGCATCGGCGCCATCCACCTGCCGATCTTCTCGGGCTTCGGCGCCGAGGCCACCGCGCGCCGGATCGGCGATGCCGGGGCGCGGGTCGTGGTCACCCATGCCGATGCGCGCGACCGCATGCCGCAGGCTTGGCCGCATCCCGTCACAGTGGTGACCGTGCCGCGCGCGGATGGAAGCGGCGTGCAGGCGGGGGATGTGGATCATCGTGCGGCGCTCGCCGCGGCCGCGGTCGATGTCGTGCCCGTGCCGCGGTTTCGGACGGATCCCGCGGTACTCCTCTTCACTTCCGGCTCTACCGGCCCGCCAAAGGCGGTGGCCATCGCGACGAATTTCCCGGCCGCGATCTGGCCGGCGATTCGCCACGCGGGCGACCTGCGCGCGGGTGACGTGTTCTGGCCCACCGGCGATCCCGGCTGGGGATATGGCCTTGTCTGCTACGCCGTCGCGCTCGCAGCGGGTGAGGCTGTCCACATGTGGGAGGCGAACCCGACGCCGGAGACGGCGCTCGATTTCCTCGCTCGCCACCGCATCACCATGCTCAGCACGGTGCCGACGCTGCTGCGTGGGTTGATGGCGCTGGGTGAGGACGTCGTCCGTCACCCTGCCATCGCCGTGCGCAGCATCATGAGTTGCGGTGAGCCGCTGAACGCCGAGTGCGTCACCTTTTTCCGCCGCGTCTGGGGCGTCACGCCGCTCGACCAGTTCGGCTCCTCCGAGCATGGCCTGCCGATCGGCAACCGCTTCGTCGACCGCGACATGGTCCGGCCAGGCTCGATGGGCAAGCCTCTGCCTGGTCAGCGCATCGCCATCGTGGACGAGGGTGGGACGGTGCAGCCGCGCGGGACGTCGGGCCTGATCGCCACCATGCCGCCGCCGGACGCGACTTATGCCCTAGGTTATTGGAACAACCCGGCCGCCGAGGCCTTGCTGCGCCGCCAGGGCTGGATCGTCACCGGGGACATCGGTCATGAGGATGCTGAGGGATACTATTGGTTCGAAGGCCGGATGGACGACGTCATCAAGTCTGCCGGCTATCGCGTCGGCCCCTTCGAGGTTGAGAGCGCGCTGCTTACCCACCCCGCGGTCGCTGAGGCTGCCGTGGTCGGCAAGCCCGACGCCGCGCGCGGGCAGGTCATCAAGGCCTTTGTGGTGCTGAAGCCGGACTTCGCAGACAGCCAAGCGCTGCGCGAGGAGCTGGTCGCCACCGTGCGACGCGAGGTCGGCGCCCATGCCTTCCCGCGCGAGATCGAGGTCGTTACGGACCTTCCCAAGACTACTACAGGCAAGATCCAGCGCTTCGTGCTGCGACAGCAGGACGCGGCCAGCCAGTCAGGAGGCCACACGCCATGACCCGCTACGAAGCCATAATGCCCGGCCCCTGGTCGGAGAGGCTGACGTTCTCGCCGGCGATCCGCGTGGGCAACCTGCTCTTCATCAGCGGCACGACGGCGACAGACGACAACCGCAGGATCGTCGGCGTCGGCGACATCGTCGAACAGACGCGGCAGATCTTCCGCAAATGGGAGCCGATCTTGAAGGCTGCCGGGGCTACCTTCGACAACATCGTCGAGACCACCGACTACTACGTCACCCTCGAAGGCTATTCGAGGACGGCCGATGTCCGGCGCGAGTTCTTCCGCCATCCATTTCCTGCCGCGACCGGCGTGCAGGTCGCGGGCCTGATCCGACCGGAGGCGCTGATCGAGATTAAGGGCATCGCCGTCCTCGACGCCGTCCGCGGCTGAAGGCGCGGGCGTGTTCGGCCAGATCCTCGTCTCCGGCATCACGGCCGGCGCGGTCTATGCGCTAGTCGCGCTCGGCTTCGTCGTGCTGCACCGCGGCACACGCGTAGTGCATTTCGGCCTCGGCGACCAAATGACGATGAGTGCCTACCTCGTCATCATCGCGCAGGTCTTCCTCGACGCACCCTTCGCAGTGGCGATCCTCTTCTCGCTCGTGCTCTCCGCCGGCTTCGGAGTCGCGATCGAGCGCGGCGTGATGCGTCCGCTGCGGCGCGCGCCACTCCTGGTGATGGTGATCGCCACCCTCGCGATCGGTGCCGCGCTGCGCGAAGGACTGCGCGCCTCCATGGGCCCGCTACCCTGGCCCGTGCCCTTCCTTCTGACGCCGGCGCCCTTCACGCTGGGTGGCCTGGTACTGGTACCAGCAAACTTGGCGGTGGTGGGCGTCGCCCTTGCCGTCATGCTTGGCCTGTTCGTCATCCTGCGCTTCACGCGCTTCGGCCGGGCCATCGTCGCGGTGTACGAGAACCCGACGGGTGCAGCCATCGTCGGCATCTCAGTCCGCGGCGTCCATGCGCGGCTCTGGGGCCTCTCCTCGGTGCTCGCCGCCATCGCCGGCATCCTGGTCGCGCCGCTGATTACGCTCTCGCCCGACATGGGGACCATCGGCATCAAGGGCTTTGCGGCCGCCGTGCTCGGCGGCTTCAATAGCCTGCCGGGGGCGATCGCTGGCGGGATTCTGCTTGGCGTCGCCGAGACTGCCGCCGGCGTCTACATCTCGACGGCGATGAAGGACATCATCTCCTACGCGCTGCTCATCGCCTGCGTGCTATTGCTTCCCCAGGGCCTGTTCGGAAAGGTGGAGGCGCGGAAGGTATGATCCCGCGTCTTCTGATCCTTGTACTGGCAGCGACGCTTGTCGCGCTGCCCTTCTTTGCCTCTTCGCACCTCGTCTTCCTGGCGGCGATGATCGGCTCGACCTCCATAATGGTCGCAGGCCTTGCCATCGTTGTCGGCCTCGCCGGCCAGATCTCCATCGCCCAGGCGAGCTTCGCGGCCATCGGCGCCTACGGCACGGCCCAACTCGCCGCGATGGCCGGCCTGCCGCACTGGATCGGCCTGCCCACCATCGCATTGGTCGCGGCGGCGGTGGGCTACCTCTTTGGCCTTATGTCGCTGCGGGTCGCCGACCATTACCTCGCGCTCGCCACCATGGCGCTCTGCGCCATCGTGCAGCTCCTGCTGATCCATCTCGAGGACTGGACCGGCGGCGCGGTGGGGCTTGCTGTGCCGCCGCTCGAGATCGGCACGCGCATGCTCACGCGTCCAGCCGAGCTCTACGCGGTCATCATGCCCTGCGCGGCCCTGACCGTCTGGTTTCTCCACGCCCTTTCCAGCTCGCGCCTCGGCCGCGCCTTCGCCGCGCTGCGCATGAGCGAGGTGGCCGCCGCTGCCGTCGGCATCCCAGTGCTTCACTACAAGGCGCTGGCCTTCGCGCTGTCCGCATTCTTCGGCGCCTTCGGCGGCGGGCTCTTCGCCCTGCAGACGACTTACCTGGATCCGGCACAGTTCGGCATCCTGGAATCAGTGCGCCTGATCGCTATCGCGGTGATTGGCGGCGTGCTGAACCCCTTCGGCCCCGTGATCGGATCGGCCATTTTCGTGCTGCTGCCCGAGACAATGGGCGCTCTTGGCCGTTACATGTCACTTGTCTTCTCCCTGCTGTTGCTGGCCTTTGTCGTCGCCTCGCCGCAGGGTATCGCGGGTCTCTCCGCTCGGCTGAGGGCGTGGCGATGAGCGCCGCTGCCCTCAAGATCGAATCCCTCAGCATCCGCTTCGGCGGGCTCGTGGCGCTGGACGAGGTGTCGATCGACGTCGTGCCGCGCACCATCCATGCCGTCATCGGTCCCAACGGCGCCGGCAAGTCCACGCTGGTGAACCTCGTCACCGGCATCTACGCGCCGACGACCGGACGCGTGATGCTCGACGACGCCATGCTAACTGGCCTGCCGCCTCACCGCATCGCTGCACGGGGCGTTGCGCGCACTTTTCAGAACACCGAGCTCTTTACGGAGCTCTCGGCGCGCGAGAACGTCCTGATCGGGCTGCACCGCCATCTCGGCTACGGCATGCTAGCGAGCACGCTGCGACTGCCCGCCTTCCGCCGCGCCGAGCGCGACGCGGTCCGACGCGCCGACGAACTTCTCGCCCTGGTCGGGCTCGAAGGACAGGCAGGCACCGACGCCGGCGACCTAGCCCTAGGCCAGCAGCGGCGGCTGGAACTGGCCCGCGCGCTTGCCGTTGGGCCCCGCTTGCTGCTGCTCGACGAGCCCGCGGCCGGCCTGCGAGCGGCGGAGGCCGAGGATCTCTCAGCCGTGCTGCTCCGCCTTCGCGACGAACTCGGCCTTACTCTGCTTCTAATCGACCACGTCATGCGGGTGGTGATGGGCGTTTCGGAACGCATCACGGTGCTGAACTACGGCCGCAAGCTCGCCGAGGGTACGCCGGACGAGGTGCGCCGGAATCCGGACGTCATCGCCGCCTATCTCGGCGGAGGCGGCCATGGCGCTTGAGGTCGCCGGGCTTGAGGCCGGCTATGGCGGCGCCCGCATCGTGCAGGGTATTTCCTTCGTCGTGCCCGAGGGCAGCATCGTCACCCTGCTCGGCCCAAACGGCGCGGGGAAGTCTACGACGCTCCGCGCTGTCGCCGGGCTGCTGAAGCCGAGCGGCGGCAGTGTCACGCTGGATGGCACCCGGATCGACGGACTGGCCGCCGATGCCGTGGTCCGCCGCAGGCTGGCGCTGGTACCGGAGCGGCGTGAGCTTTTCCCGTCACTTTCGGTTACCGAGAACCTTGCCCTTGGCGCCTATACGCGCAGCGACCGCGCAGCGATCGCTGCAGATCTCGATATGGTCTTCACGCTGTTCCCGCGCCTGAAGGAGCGCCGCCAGCAGCACGCGCGCACGCTTTCGGGTGGCGAGCAGCAGATGCTGGCGATCGGCCGCGGTCTGATGTCTAGTCCGCGCTACCTGCTCCTAGACGAGCCATCTCTCGGCCTCGCGCCGCTACTGATCGCGGAGATCTTCCGCAAGCTCGCCGAGATCAGAGCTGGCGGCACGGCCATCCTGCTGGTCGAACAGAACGCCGCCGCCGCGCTCAACGTTGCCGACCATGGCTATGTGCTCGAGACTGGTGTGATTGAGCTCGAGGGCAGCGCAGCTTCCCTCGCCTCCGACCGAGCCGTGCGCGAGACCTATCTCCGCTGACGGCACCAACAGGTCCGCCACTCGGCCTTGTCCGGTCGACTTCCTCGCCACGCAGAGTCCGCGCATGGTGGAGCACGGACCTGAGCTACGCATCGGGGAACTTCGACTCCTTCATCCTCCTCCCTCCGTGACTTCCCCATCAGTAAACTGGAACCTTCCGGTTCAGGACGATCCACGAAACGGGAGGCAGTTCACTTCCGTCAGAGTGTGATCTGAGCCTGGTCCTGAACCTGAAATCTGATCCGACGGGAGGGCAAGTTTTTCGGGCACTCTGACGGAAGAGGGAGGGTGCCATGAAGCGGAAGCGGTACACGGAGGAGATGGGGTATTCGGCTCGCCAAGCCGGTACCTGACTGCGGTCGGATCCT
>JAYSFH010000247.1:0-6061 GCA_041913405.1 Dongia sp.
CATCGGCAACGGCCCCACCGAAGTCATGGTGGAGCTGGCGGAGCTGCTGGTCGATACGATCGACCATGCGGACTGGGCCTTGTTCCAGAAGAACGGCACCGACGCGACCACGGTCAGTGTGACCATCGCCCGCGCCGCCACCGGGCGCCGCAAGGTCCTGGTCGCGCGCGGCTCCTACCACGGCGCGGTGCCCTGGTGTTCGCCCTCGACGGTCGGTGTGACGACGGAAGACCGCGCGCACCTGATCCAGTTCGATTATAACGACGTGGCCAGCCTCGAGGCCGCCGTGGCCGAGGCCGGCCAAGACCTTGCGGCCATCCTGGTGACGTCGTTCCGGCACGACATCCAGCGCGTCCAGGAGCTTCCCGAGCAGGCCTTTCTCACTGCCGCACGCAAGGCCTGTGACCGCACCGGCGCGGCGCTGATTCAGGACGACGTGCGGGCCGGGTTCCGGCTCGATGTCCGCGGCAGCTGGGCGCCCTATGGCATCAAACCGGACCTCGCGGCCTATTCGAAGTCGATCGCGAACGGCTGGCCGTTGGCCAGCATCGCGGGCAATGCACGCATGTTGGAAGGGGCCACGAAGATCTTCACCACCGGATCCTTCTGGTATGGCGCCGCGGCGATGGCGGCGGCGAAGGTCACCGTGCGGATCCTGAAGGAAACCGATGCCCTGGCGCATATCGCGGCGATGGGGCAGCGTTTCCGCGACGGGCTGGAGGCAGCGTCCAGGCGGCACGGCTATCGCCTGCGCCAGACCGGGCCGGTGCAGATGCCGATGGTGCTGTTCGACGGCGACAAGGACCTGGCGCTCGGCAATGCCTTCTGCGCCGCGGCACTCCGGCACGGCATCTATCTGCACCCGCGGCACAACATGTTCTTCTGCGCGGCGCATCAGGCGTCCGATATCGACCGCGCCATGGAGGCCGCCGACCAGGCCTTCGCCGACATCGCCAAGGCAGGGTTTGTCCAGCAATGACCGAATACACCGACCATATCTTCGTCGGCTACCGCCGCCGTCTCGCCGAGCTCAAGGCCAGCACCAATCCGCTGGCACAGGGACTCGCTTTCATCGAAGGCCAGTACGTGCCGATTCATGAGGCGAAGATCCCGATCCTGGACCAGGGCTTCCTGCATTCCGACCTCACCTATGACGTGCCCGCGGTCTGGGACGGCCGCTACTTCCGGCTCGACGATCATCTCGACCGGTTCGAGGAGAGCTGCCGGCGCCTGCGGCTGCGCAGCCCGATCGGCCGGGCCGAGATGCGCGACCGGCTGGTCGAGATGGTGGCGATGAGCGGCATCCGCGACGCCTATGTGATGATGATCGTGACCCGCGGCCTGCGCTACATCCGTCAATACGCGCCGGAGGAGTGCGAGAACTTCTGCTACCTGATGGTGACGCCCTTCCTCTGGGTGATGGATGAAGAGCGCCAAAAGAAAGGCGCCAGCGCGATCATCGCGCGCACCGTCCGCCGCATCCCGCCCGGCGCGATCGACCCGCAGGTGAAGAACCTGCAATGGGGCGATTTCACGCGCGGCATCCTGGAGGCGCGTGACCGCGGCGCCATGTATCCGATCCTGACCGATGGCGACACCAACATCACCGAAGGCTCGGGCTTCAACGTGGTGGTGGTTAAGGACCGCACGCTCTTCACGCCGCGCAAGGGTGTGCTCGAGGGCGTCACGCGGAAGACGGTTCTCGAGCTGGCTGCGGGGTTGGGGCTCAAGGTCCATCTCGACGACGTTCCGGTCGGGCTGGCCTATGACTGCGATGAGCTGTTCTTCGTGACCACCGCCGGCGGCGTCATGCCGATCAGCGAACTCGACGGCAAGCCGGTCGGCAACGGCGAAGTCGGACCCATCACCAAGGCGGTGTGGAAGGCTTATTGGGACGCGCATTACGACCCGAAGCTGAGCTTCGGCATCAACTATTACTGAGCGCGCCGCCGAAAACGACCAGCGCCGGCGGTACGGCCAAGGCGATCCGGCTGGCGCAGGACCCGTCGGCATAACTCAGCGCTCCGGCTGAGCGCAGCGTGACTCCGTTGGAGTCAACCCAGAAAGCGCGTCGGTCTAGTAGTTTCTGCAACCTGCAGTAAGCTAGGCTGCGCCGCTGGCTCGGCGGATTTTGCCTTCAGCGCAGCAGAGTGTGGGACTTCTGGCGCGTTTCTGCCGACGAACTCACACGTTGATCCCGGATCGCGTAAAATTCTAGGTAAATACGTTAAAATCATCTGGCATCTACCTTGCAGATACCGGATGGTTGAACTTCCGCTTTTGGCGGCAGGCGAGCTCGGGATCCCAACTGTTATTTGTAGTCAAAGTGTAAAATGAAGACCACCACTCCAGTCGGCGCTGCAGCGCCCGCTGAAGCTTCAGTTCCGCCGCTCTCGCCCGATGCCAAAGGGGCCTATGCAGCCATGGCAGGGGCGCCGGTCTTCCTCGTTTCCGAGTCTGCCGATTCCGTCAGCCTGCCGCTCCAGGCGGTCTCCCAAAACATGCCTGCCGAAAGCGTGTCTCCCCAAAGCGGGGCGGCCGAGCAGACGGGAGCGCCCCCGCTCCCGCAGACCGGCCACAGCTTCGTCCCCCAGCCGCAGCCAATGTCCTTGCCGGATACCGGGCGGCATGAACACCGTTCGGCCGCGACCATGGCGCCCGCCGACGAGGAGGACGACCTCCTCAGCTTCTCGTCCGGCGGTCTCGACGCGCCGGCAACGCGGCACGGGCAGGCTTTCGGGACCGCAGCGGTCTCGGGTTTCCAAGACGCCGGCGGGAGCGGTGCGATCGCAAAGCTGGACCGCGCCGATGACGCACAGCATGGGCTCGCCGACGCGATCGGCGGCCGTTACGCAATGCTCGATACCGGGCTGGCGTCGATCGCGGTGACCGGAGAGGTCCGTCCGTCGAGCGGCGCGGGGACGGCCGACGGCAAGTATGTGGCGATCGACGCGACGGCCAAGGATGGCGACGGCGCGGCATTGCTGAAGCAGCTGGAGGCGCTCGGCATCCAGCAGGGCGCCAGCTTCGGCGCCATGGCCGGCGGGCTGATCCCGGTCGAGCGGGTCGGCGAGCTCGCCGGCATCGCCGATCTCGCTTTCGCCAGCCAGGCGATCACCATGTCCCATGTCGGCAACGCCACCACGCAGGGCGATTACGCCATGCTGGCCGACCTGGCGCGCAGCACCTACGGGCTGGATGGGGCCGGGATCAAGGTCGGCGTCATCTCCGACAGCTTCAACTACAAGGGCGCGATGGCGAGCGATATCGCCACCAACGACCTGCCGAGCAACACCACCGTCCTCAGCGACTACCTGCAGGCAGGAGCCTCCGACGAAGGCCGCGCCATGGCGCAGCTGGTCCATGACGTGGCGCCGGGGGCGTCGATCGCCTTTGCCACCGCCTATTCCTCGCAGGCGGCTTTTGCGAACGCCATCGTCAACCTGGCGAACAACGGCGCGAAGGTCATCGTCGACGACGTGCTCTACTTCGCCGAGCCGGCCTACCAGGACGGCATCATCGCGCAGGCGGTGAACCAGGTGAAGGCCCAGGGCGTCGCCTATTTCTCCTCGGCGGCGAATGACGGGCATCTCGGCTTCGAATCATCCTTCATCAACACCGGCATCACCCAGACCGTGGTGGGCCGGACCGAGACCTTCGCGCAGCTTTCGACCACCGCGGGGATGCAGCAGTTCCTGACCGTGACGATTCCCTCCGGGCGCGGCGCCTATTTCGTCCTCGACTGGGCGCAGCCCTCGAGCAGCGTCAGTCCCGGCAAGGGCGCCACCAGCGATCTCGACCTGTTCATCTACAATTCAGCCGGGACCGCGCTCTCAACCATCGACCTCGCCGGAGACGAGCCGCCTTATGCGATTGCCAACAACATCGGCGGCAATCCCAAGGAGGTGATGGTCTATTACAACGACCAGGCGACGGCGCAGACGGTCAATCTCGCGGTCGGCCTGCACAGCGGGACGCCGCCGTCGGCGTTCAAGCTGATGATCCTGGACAACGGCGCCGGCCTTACCATGGGCAAGTCCACGGTCAACACCAACGACGGCACCGTCTATGGTCATGCCGCGGCCGAAGGCGCGATTGCAGTCGGTGCTGCCTATTGGGGCTCGACACCGTATTACGGCGTGACGCCGCCGGTGATCGAGGGCTACTCGTCGGGCGGTCCGACCAAGGTCTATTACGACACCGCCGGCAACCTGCTGTCGACGCCGCAGGTGCGGCTGACGCCGTCGATCACCGCCCCGGACGGTGGCGCCACGACGGTCAGCGGTTTCTCCAGCTTCTACGGCACCTCGGCGGCGGCGCCGCATGCGGCGGCGGTCGCTGCCCTGATGCTGCAGGCCAAGTCCGGCCTGACCGGCGAGGACATCCGCAACCTCCTGATGAATTCCGCCACCGACATGGACAATCCGGCGACCGCCGGTTTCGACAAGGGCTACGATGCGGGCACCGGCGCGGGCCTGATCCAGGCCAATCTCGCGCTCGGCTATGCGGTCACCGGCATCATCACCGCCGACGCCGCCCACCCGGTGATGCGCGGCACCCATTTCGCCGATGTCATGCGGACCGGCGCCGCCACCGACACCTTGACCGGCGGCGACGGCGCGGACGCCTTTGAGTTCGCGGCCGGCACGCTCGGCAACAGCACCGGCACGCGCGACTTCATCACCGATTTCAAGACCGGGACCGACAAGCTCGACTTCTCGGAGATCGACGCCAACACGCTGGTCGCCGGCATGGATGCCGGTTTCCGCTTCCTCGGCGAGGTCAGCTTCGACGGCAAGGCTGGCGTGCTGCACACGGTCTACGACGCGGGGCGCGACCGCACGATCGTCGAGGGCGATACCAACGGCGACAAGAACGCGGATTTCGGCGTCGAACTCGCGGGGAAGCAGACGCTCGGCTTGAATGATTTCAGCAGCGACAGCCTGCTGACCGCGGTGGTGCTGAGCGGCGACGGCAACGACAACACGCTGAACGGCAGCCTGGGCGACGACCAGCTCTCCGGCCTCGGGGGCAACGACACGCTCAACGGCGACAACGGCGACGACATCCTCGACGGCGGCCTGGATGTCGACAAGATGACCGGCGGCAAAGGCAACGACACCTATTATGTCGACAATGCCGGCGACCAGGTGATCGAGACTTCGACGCCGGCATATACGCCGCCGGCGGGCTTCACGATCAAGGGCGTCGGTGACGTCGACGGCGACGGCCAATCGGACGTGTTGCTGTGGAACAGCGCGACCAATGCCGCGCAGGTCCAGATCATCAAGGACGGGGTCGCGCAGGCCCCGATCGCGCTGCCGGTCTGGGGCGGCTGGACGCCGGCGGGCTTCGCCGACCTGAACGGCGACACCAAGAAGGAGGTGCTCTACACCGCGGGCACGACCCAATACGGGATCTACATCAACGGGACCTCGGTGACCTGGGCGCCGGTCTCCGGCAAGACCGCGGATGCGGTCGGTGCGCTGTCGGGCGGCAACGCGGGCACCGACACGGTCGTCTCAACCATCAGCTACACGCTCGGCACCGGGATCGAGAACCTGACCCTCACCGGCGGCAGCGCCATCAACGGCACCGGCAATGCCGATGCCAACACCATCCTCGGCAACACGGCGGCGAACACCCTCACCGGCGGCAAGGGTGCGGACATCCTGACCGGCGACCTCGGCGCCGACACCTTCGTGTTCGGGGTCGGCGACACGGGCGCCACGCAGGCGACGCGGGACATCGTCACCGACCTCCAGGTTGGGACCGACAAGATCGACATCGCGGCGCTGGATCAGTTCCGCTTCCTCGGCGCCGCGGCCTTCGACGGCGACAAGGACGCGCTGCACACGGTCTCGTCGGGCGGCAACACCATCCTGGAAGGCGACATCAACGGCGACAAGATTGCCGACTTCCAGATCGAGCTCACCGGGTCGAAGACGTTGACCACGGCGGACTTCACCAACACCAGTCTGCTGCTGCCGCTGAATCTCACTGGCAGCGGCACGCTCAACGGCGGGCGGCTGGACGACGTGCTGACCGGCCTCGGCACCGA
>JAYSFH010000248.1:0-2673 GCA_041913405.1 Dongia sp.
GCGTCGAAGCGGCGGCCGCCGCTGAATACCTTGAGATGCTCCGGCCATGGGACGCCGGCCTTCAGCAGCGGGTCGGGAACCGCTTCACCGATCACCTGGGCGATCGGGATCACGCCGGCCCAGACATCGAGCGCATAGTCCGGCTCGTCATCCTTCGGCGGGCCGGTGCGGATCTTCGCCGAAGCTTCTTCGATCTCCATGGCGAGCAGGGTGGTGGCTTTCAGCTCCTGCGCTTCGATCCCGCGCATGGTGGCGTTGCGGCCGGGATAGATGCGGTCCACGAAGCGGTTGAGCTCGCGTTCCTTCTCGACCAGGTCCTCGACCTTGCGCGCCTTGCCGAAGGCCATGACCGAGCGGTAGTTGAGCGAATGGTGGAAGCCGGAACGCGCCAGCACCAAGCCGTCGAGATGGGTGACGGTGACGCAGACCGGAATCCCCGCCGATTGCGTGCGCAGCATGCGGCTCGCGGAAGAGCCGTGCCAGTAGAGCACGTCGCCGTCGCGCCAGAAGGCGGTCGGCGTGACATAGGGCTGCCCGTCGATCACATAGGCGATGTGGGCCATCATCGCGGCGTCGAGGATCGCGTGGACGGTGTCGCGGTCGTAACGGCCGCGCTCGTGCAGGCGCTTCACCTTCGAACGGGCGGTCGGGCTGTAGGCGTTGACGCCGGTATCCATAAGGGCAGGCTCCTTGATTCCGGCGGCCAGTATCGCCCTTGAGTGGTTCCATGGAAAGCGCCACTATGGGTACTTTGATGGAACCACTTGGGGGAGGCCATGGCGCGCCGCCGCGGCAAGGGAAGCCTGGTCAGCCTGGCGATCCGCCTGGGATCGGGCGAGGGCTCGCTGTCGCGCCAGCTCTACCTGGCGATGCGCGCCGCGATCCTGGAGGGACGGCTCGGCGCCGGCGACCGCCTGCCGGCGAGCCGGGTGCTGGCCGCCGATCTCGCCGTCTCGCGCAACACCGCTCTCGCGGCGGTCGACCAGCTGGTGAGCGAAGGCTATCTCGAGACCCGGCGCGGCTCGGGCAGCTATGTCGCCCGCGATCTGCCGGATGCGCGACCGACGCCGCTGCCGGCCCGCCATGCGCCTGCCGCCGGCGCCGGCCTCCGGCTGTCGCGGCGCGGGCGCGGGCTGGCGGCGACGCCGCGCTCTGCCTCGGCGACGCGCGGGCGCTGGTATCCCTGCTTCGCGCCGGGCGTGCCGGACAACAGCGACTTCCCCTTCGCGCTCTGGGCCCGACTGCTGGCGCGGAGCTGGCGGCATCCCACGAATGATCTGGTGCAAGGCGGCGATCCCGCCGGCCATCCGGACTTGCGCAAGGCGGTCGCCGATTATCTGCGGCAGGCGCGCGGCGTGCGCTGCGAAGCCGAGCATGTGCTGATCCTCTCCGGCATCCGCCAGGCGGTCGATCTCACCTGCCGCCTGCTGCTCGATCCCGGCGACGCGGTCTGGATGGAAAATCCCTGCCATGCGGGCGTGCGCGCGGCGATCGCCGCGGCGGCGGTGAAAATTGCCGACGTCCCGGTCGACGACGACGGCATCATGGTGGAGCGCGGCATCGCCAAGGCACCCAAGGCCCGGCTCGCCTGCGTGGCGCCGTCGCATCAATATCCGCTGGGCGTGGTGCTCTCCTTGCAGCGCCGGCTGCAGCTCCTCGCCTGGGCGCGCGAGGCCCAGGCCTGGATCCTGGAGGACGATTACGACAGCGAGTTCCGCTATGAAGGCCGGCCGCTCGCGACCCTGCAGAGCCTCGATGCCGAGGGCCGGGTCATCTATGTGGGCTCGCTCTCCAAGGTACTGTTCCCGTCGCTCCGAGTCGCCTATCTGGTGGCACCGCCGGCTTTGGTCGATGCCTTCCGCCGGGCCCGCGCGGCGATCGACGAGACGCCGCCGATGACGCCGCAGCCGGCCTTGGCCGCCTTCTTTGCCGAGGGTCATCTCGCGGCGCATGTGCGGCGCCAGCGCAAGCGCTATGCAGAACGCCAGGCGCGGCTGCTGGAATTGGCCAGACGCCACCTCGCGGGCCGGCTGGAGCTCGCCGCCGATCCTGCGGGCTTGCATCTGGTGGCCAGACCCTTGGGCGCGCTGGCGCGAATTCCGGATACGGAACTCGCGCGGCGCCTCAACGCGGCGGGCATCGTCGCGCCCGCTTTGAGCAGCTACTACTCGGGCGGACGACGTCAATCCGGATTGCTGCTCGGCTACGCCGCGGTGCCGGATGCGCTGATGGAGCCGGCCTTGCAGCGCATGGCGGCGGTGCTCGGCGCCTGACCTCGCCGGTTCAGTACCCGCGCTTCTTGCGGGTCTTGGCGGCCTACCTGGCCGAGGCCTTGCGGGCTGCCTTAGGGCGCGCGGCCGAAGCCTTGCCGCCGAGCTTGCCGCCTTTCTTGGCCGGCTTCTTGTTGGTCTTCTTGCCGCGGCCGGAGCCGCCTTCCTTCTTGCCGCCACCATCCATCGCGTTGACGGTGGCCCAGGCCCGGCGCTCGGCTTCCGTGTGACTCTTGCCGCGTTTCTCGTAGCCCTCTTCGATTTGCTCGGCCTTGCGCTTCTGCTTATTCGTGTATGTCGCCTTGCTGCCGCGGGCCATCAGGCACTCCTGTTGCGATTTTGCTCCTGAAAGTCAAAGCGGCAAGGGAAGCGAAGTTCCCCGGCGCGCCGCGCCGTCAGCGGC
>JAYSFH010000248.1:2683-6041 GCA_041913405.1 Dongia sp.
CTGATGAGGCCGCCGGCCAGCGCGAAGGCCGCCGCAACAGCGAGGCCGATGCGCGGCGCATCCGCGACCGGCAGCAGGCTGAACAGCACCAGCATCAGCACGCCGCCCGCGGTCTGGCCGCTCAGGCGCGCCATGCCCTGCATGCCGCCGGCCGCACCGCTGCGGTCCTTCGGGGCCGAGAGCAGCATGTTGCGGTTGTTCGGCGTCTGGAAGAAGCCGAAGCCCAGGCCGCCCAGCATCATGAAGGGGATCAGCGGCAGCAGGCTGTCAGCCAAAGGCCAGAACGCGATCAGGGCCAGGCCGGCGGCGAGGCAAGTGCCGCCGAAGGCGCAGAGCGCACCGGTCGAGAAGCGATCGGAGAGTTTCCCCGAGAGCGGCCCGGCGATCGCGACGGTCAGCGGCCAGGGCGTCAGGTAGAGACCCGCCATGACCGCGCTCTGACCCAATTCGTGCTGCAGGTAGAAGGGCAAGGCCACCAGGCTCGCCATCTGCCCGGTGAAGCAGCAGACCGAGGCCAGGACCGAGATCCGGAACGACGGCACGCGCAAGAGATCGAAGGGGATCATCGGGTGGCTGCGTGGCAGCTCCCGTCGGATCAGCGCGACGGCGCCGATCGCGGCGACCGCCAGCAGCGCGATCCCGCGCCAGGTTTCGGCGACCACCTGGTCGATGCCGACGATCAGCGTGCCGAAGACGACGGCGTTCAGCGCGATGCTGAAGCGGTCGATGCGTCGACCCGAACCCGGCGTCGACGGCAGCGCGCTGGCGGCCAGCAGGATCACCGCGCCCAGAGGGATGTTGATGGCGAAAAGCCATTGCCAGCCCGCGACCGCCAGGATGGCGGCGCCGATCGATGGACCCGCGGCGGCGGTCAGGGCGATGGTCAGCGCGTTCCAGCCGATTGCGGCGCCCAGCAGCTTTTTCGGATAGATGAAGCGCAGCAGCGCCACGCCGATCGCCATCACGCCGGCGCTGCCGACACCCTGCAGGAAGCGCGCGGTCACCAGCCAAGAGAGTGAGGGCGCCAGCGCGCACAAGGCCGAAGCGGCGGCGAAGAGCGCCACGCCGGCGATGAAGACCCGGCGATAGCCGAAGCTCTCACCCGCCGCACCCGCCGGCAGCAGGAACATGACGATCGCCATCTGGTAACTGGTCACCACCCAGACCGAGGCGCTCGGCGCGATCCGCAGAGTCTCGGCGATGGTGGGCAAAGCGAGATTGGCGATGGCGATGTCCAGCACCACCAGCACGAAGGCGGTCAGCACCGCCACCATCGCCCAGTAGCGGCGCGGGGTCGGCAGGCCGTCGGCATCGGCTACGGGTGGTGCGGCGGCTTGATCGATGGGCAGGCGGGCCAGGATGGCTTGGTCGGCGGAGGGGGACATGAGGGGCGTCTTTCGTTGTTCTCCCTGGCAAAATAGCCAGCGCCGGCAGATCCGGAAGGCGCGCAGGCTGCAGTTGATCCCTGCATGGGACGCCAGGTATCCCTGGTGGCACCCGGCGCCGGACGCATGTTAGCGTCGGGCATGAGCGAGATCGATTTCAACCTGCTGACCGCGCTGGAAGCCCTGCTGGCGGAGGGCTCGGTGGCCGGCGCCGCCCGGCGCCTGTCCTTGAGCGAATCCGCGATGAGCCGGACCCTGGCCCGGCTGCGGGCCGCGACCGGCGATCCGATCCTGGTTCGGGCCGGCCGGGACATGGTGCCGACGCCGCGGGCCGAAGCGATGCGCCGCGAGATCGGCACGCTGACTCAAGCGGTGCGCGCGGTGCTGCAGCCGGACGGCGCCGCCTTCGACCCGGCCGGGCTGGAGCGCATCTTCACCCTCCGGGCCAATGAGAGCTTCGCCGAGACTTTCGGCGCACGGCTGGTCGCTGCGGCGGCTGCGGCAGCACCCGGCGTGCGCCTCAACTTCACGCCGAAGCCCGACAAGAGCGTGACGCCTTTGCGTGAAGGGGTGATCGACCTCGACATCGGAGTCATGGGCCACGAGGCCGGGCCGGAGCTGCGCGTGCAGGCGCTGTTCCGCGACCGCTTCGTCGGTGTCGCGCGCAAGGGCCATCCTTTGCTCGCCGGCAAGATCACGGCGCAACGCTTCGCCGATTGCGGCCATGTGGTGAGTTCGCGCCGCGGCCATCGCGACGGCCCGGTCGATGCGGCGCTGGCCACGCAGGGCGTGACGCGGCGGGTGGCGGCGGTGGTGCAGAGCTTTCCCGCCGCCCTCGCCATCGTCTGCCGCTCGGACCTGCTCTCGGTCGTGCCGGAGACCTATCTCAAGGCGGTCGCCGAGTTCCGCGACGATCTCCGCGCCTTCCCGCTTCCGGTGGAGACCACGCCGATCACCATTTCGCAGATGTGGCACCCGCGCATGGAAGCCGATCCCGGCCATCGCTGGTTGCGCGGGGTGATCCTGGAAACCTGTCGCGGTTGAACTCGCGGTCGTCCTCTGCGACAGTGCGGGGATGAAGAGAGTAACCTCCGTCGCGCTCGTCGTCGGATTGTTGGCATTCATCGCCGGCGCTGTCGCCGACCGCCATGGTTATCTCGATGGGGTGACCTCGGCTTCGGAAGCTGCACCGCTGCGGACAGTGCGCTACCACGCCATCCTGGCCGCGGGCGATGCCTCGATCGGGAATTTCGACCGCGCCGCGGTGACGCTGGCCGCGCGGCTGAAGCGCAGCGGCGCCGACACCACGGTACTGACCTCGGACGAGAAGAAGGTCGCCGACTGGCGCGGCCTCGCCACCGCCTATCGGATCGACGTGCTGCTGAACCAGATGGACATGAAGCCCGGCGAAGGCTGCCTGGTCTTCGTCACCTCGCACGGCAACGAGTATGGGCTGGTGATGAAGGCCGACGAGGAGGAATACGCCTATCTCCGGCCCGAACGCCTGGCCGGAATCCTGACCCGCCATTGCGGCGACCGGCCGACCGTCGCGATCCTATCCGGCTGCCATACCGGCACCTTCCTGTCGCCGCAGATGCAGCGCGAGAACCGCATCATCCTGACCGCGGCCCGCCACGACCGCACGTCGTTCGGCTGTTCCTCGGACTATCTCTTCACCTATTTCGACGAATGCCTGCTGGAGGCGTTGGAGGATGCCGGAACCTGGGCCGCGATCTTCGACCGCACGCGCGACTGCGTCGGTCGGAAGGAGGCGAAGATGCATATCACGCCCTCGCTGCCTCAGGCCTTCTTCGGCGAGGCGGTGAAGGATCTCGGGATCGAGTGATCGCCTAGATCACCCGCACTTCGAGAAGCCGCAGCTGGTGCAGAGATCGCAGCCTTCCTGGCGGATCAGCGAGGGTGAGCCGCATTTCGGGCAGTGCGGCAGCTTGCGGCCGCCGGCATCGCCGTTG
>JAYSFH010000249.1:0-6022 GCA_041913405.1 Dongia sp.
ACCGAGAGCACCAGCAGCTCGGCGATCCGCATCAGGTCCTGCTTTTCGAAGCCCATGATCTCGAAGGGCTGGGCCAGGCCCGAATCCGGCGCGGTAAACTGCATGTTGACGACCTGGACCACGTCGCCGCGCTTCTCGTCGAAGCCGATCGCCGATTTCACCAAGGTCGCGATCTGGTCGAGCTCGGCCTGCGGGCGCGGCGTGTAGGCCTGGTTGCCGCTGGCATCGGTCGCGTAGGTGCCATCGACCAGCACCGCGGCGGAGATCCGCTTCACGTTGCCGGACTGCTTGACCTCGACCTGCGTGGTCTTGGAGATCTCGTAGTTGACGGTCTCCTCGTTGCGCTGGTTCTGCGACTGGCTGTTCGAGCCGGCGCCGCTCTGCTGGGCCGGCGGGTTCGGGATGTTGTTGGCGACCGAGACGTTGTTGTCCTGCTGGCGCTCGTTGCTGCTGTCGTTCTCCTCCACGGTCTGGGTGGAGCGGACGACCTGGCCGTCGGGATTGAAGTTCTCGGTGTTGGTGGTGACCTGGTTGAAGTCGAGATCGGCATTGACCTCGGCGCGGATCTTGTCCGGGCCGAGGGTCTGGGCCAGCAGGTCCTCGATCGAGCGGGTGAGGCGGGTCTCGTAGGAGCGCCGCATGTCCTCCATGCTGGCGCTGTCCTGGCCGTCGCCGCCGTCGGCGCCGCGTGCGAGCAGGTTGCCCTTGTTGTCGATGACCGAGACGTTGTTGGCCTTCATCCCCGGGATCGAGGAGGAGACCAGGTGCTGGATCGCGCTCACCTGCTCCTTGTCGAGAGTCGAGCCCTGCAGGATCAGCACCACCGAGGCGGTGGGCTCGGCCTGGTCGCGGGAGAAGAGCTCGCGCTTCGGCATGACGAGGTGGACGCGCGCCGACTTCACCTGCTTCAAGGACCGGATGGTGCGCGCAAGCTCGCCTTCGAGGGCGCGGATCTGGTTGATCTGCTGCACGAAGTTGGTGGTGCCGAGCGCGTCCGCGCGGTCGAAGATCTCATAGCCGATCGAGCCGCCGCTGGGGATGCCTTCGCCGGCGAGGCTCAGGCGCAGCTTGGTCACCTGGTCCTGCGGCACCAGGATCTCGGCGCCGTCCGCCTTGAGCTGATAGGGAATGTTCTGGGTGTCGAGGCGCTGCACGATCGCCGAGGAGTCGCTGGGATCGAGGCCGCTGTAGAGCAGGCCGTAGCCGGGCGAGGTCATCCGCGCCACGACGAAGACGAAGAACGCAATCAGCGCAAAACCAATGGCGCCCAGGCTGGCCAGCCGGAGCGGTCCGAGGTTGCGCAGGGTCTGCAACAGCGAGTTCACGTCGTTCACCTTCTTTGCCGCGCCACGATCGTCACCGAAGCGAGCCGTTCAAATCCGTCGCAAATGCTCCGAAAACACCGATAAAATTTTAGGCGAATCTCGGGTTTCCAATCGCACAGCGGCTTCCGCGGGAGGCAAAATATGCCGCTACCTCCTAAAGAAAGATTAACACCGGGAAATTCTTGCCTAGCGCGGGGGATTCGGGCGGACGCCGCCCGAATCGCGGGCGGGAGGGCCGAACCGGTGTGGCGGAGCCCGCCGGCTTTACCCATCCTTAAGCGCCCAACCGCTACTTTCGCGATAACGGAACGCAGGCCATCTCGACGCGCCTTCCGGCGGCCCATCACGTCGAACAGCGGATCAATCGCGGCATGGAATTAGGGACTGAAGGCGGAGCCCAGACCGTCGTTTCCGGCGTGACAGCGCCGGGGCGCCACGCCGAAGCCGACCGCGCGCTCGATACGCTGGAGCGGGTGCTGGGCGAGATCGGCCGCGCCGCCCGCATGACCGAGGGCACCTTCGTCGGCATCGGCCAGCGCCTGGAATCCTCGATCAACACGATCGAGGGCCTGACCGCGACCTTCAAGACCCTGATGGAAGAGCTCGGCAGCGACGAACTGGTGCGGGCGACGGCGGATCTCTCGCAGGTCTCGACCCGGATCGGCGCGTTGGCCCACGCCCCGCGCGACAGCGAGGCGGTGCTGGGGCGGATCGCCGGCCTGACCGACGCGATGACCGGCCGGGTCGGCCGCATGCGCAAGGCGGTGCAGGCGGTGGACGTGCTCGCGGTCAACGCCAAGATCGCCGCCGCCCATCTCAGGACCGGCGGCGAGGGCTTCGCCACCTTCGCCGAGGAGATCACCCGCGCGATGAAGGTCGCCGAGGAGAATCTGGACGGCTTCGCCGAGCAGCTCGACGCGATGTCGGAGCGCCTGCGGGCCGCGACCGCCAACCAGCGCGCCTTGTCGCAGCAGCGCGACCAGGCGATCCGCACCATTCCCGACCAGCTTGCCCGCAGCGTCTCTGCGATCGCCGGCCGTCGCCGCCAGGCCGAGAGCACCGCGGCGGCGATCCAGCAGAAGACCGTCGAGGTCGGCGCCAGGGTCGGCACCGCGGTCATGGCGATGCAGATCGGCGACACCAGCCGCCAGCGCATCGAGCATTCGGAATTCGCGCTGACCCTGGTCGCGAACCTGTTCGGCCGCGCCACCCGCAGCGCCGTCGATTTCGACCTCGCCGCGGTTCCTGTCGAAGAGAAGCATCGGTTGCTGGACGCGATCGGCGCTCTTTCGCTGGCGCAGCTCGGCGACACCGCCGAGGAGCTCGACGACCAGCTGGGCGAGATCGCCGCTTCGCTCAGCCAGCTCGCCGGCGACGCGCATGAGATCGCCGGGCTCGGTCAGCAGACCTATTCCTCCGACGGTTCGCAAGCGGGCAGCTTCCTCTCCGAGCTGGAGGAGGACGTGCGCCATGCCCGCGGGCTGCTCGAGGACCTGGGTAACGCCCAGACCGAAGGCGACGGCGTGATGGCCGGCGTGCTCGAGACCACCAAGGCGCTGGTGCGCAATATCAGCGCGATCCAGTCGCTGGAATCCGACATCCGCCTGATGGGCCTCAACACCACCTTGCGCAGCAGCCGCCTCGGCGACGAGGGGCGGGCGCTGACCGTGATCGCCCAGGAGCTGCGGACCTGCTCGAACCTCACCGCCACCGAGGCCGAGGCGGTGCTCGCCGATCTCGACGCCATGGTCGCGGCGGCCGGGGCTTCGTCCGGCGCCGATCCGGAACGCCGTCTCGCCGAGATCACCGAGCTCACCGACATCCTGGTGACTTCGGTCAAGCGCCTGTCGAAGACCGCGACTTCCCTCTCTGCGGCGCTGGAGACGCTCGACCGCGACAGCCGGTCGGTGGCGGACTCCTTGCGCCGGACTTCCAGCGAGATCCGCGCCAAGGCGGAGATCGGCGCCATCCTGAAGCAGGCCTCGGCCGCGCTCGCCGGGGTGCAGAGCGGCGCGCCGCTCGATGAGGAGATGGGCGATCCGGGCGGCATCCTCGCCGCCATCTTCGGCAAATACACGATGGCCCGCGAACGCGAGGTCCATGCCCGCGTGCTGAAATGCGAACTTCCCGCCGTTGCGGATACGCCCGCCGCCGCGGACGACGACATCTTCTTCTGAAACTAGGAAGCCGCCGGCAGCTTCTCGTGCTCGGAGAGCCAACGGACGAACGCGTCGCCGGTCTCGGTGTTGAACATCAACAGCCGGCCGCGCTGGCCGCCGGTGCGCCGTCCCGCCACGGGAATCCCGCGCCGCGCCAGTTCTCCCAGCGCAAAGGCGACGTTGCTGGTGCCGACCGTGCCTTCGCCGCCGATCGGCAGCACCGCGGCGCCGCCGAACACCTTGGCCTCCAGGCTGCGCAGATGCGCGCCGAGGGCGAGCACGCCTTCCACCAGTTCCAGCAGGGCGGTTTCGCCGTAGCGGCTGCCGGCGCCACCCTTGGGCAGCACGAAGTGATTGAGGCCGCCGATCCGGCGGTCCTTGTCCCACAACGTCACCGACACGCAGGATCCGAGCACGGTGGTGATCAAGGTCGGCTCGGCCATGCAGATCACGTCGCCCGGCGAGAGAAAGACCTTGCGGATGTCGGGTTGCGGCAGCGCCATCATTGCCGGCCGATCCGGACGATCTCGCCGGCGATGTTCTGCAGCGGCATGATCTTGTCGGCGGCGCCGCGTGCGATTGCTTCCTTCGGCATGCCGAAGACGACGCAGGTCGCCTCATCCTGGGCTATTGTATAGGCGCCGGCCTCCTTCATCTCGGAAAGGCCGCGCGCGCCGTCGTCGCCCATGCCGGTCATGATGATCCCGACCGCATTCGAGCCCGCGTAGCGCGCGGCGGAGCGGAACAGCACATCGACCGAGGGGCGGTGGCGCGTCACCAGCGGCCCGTCCTTGACCTGTACGTAGTAGCGGGCGCCGCTCCGCTGCAGCAGCGTATGCTTGTTGCCCGGCGCGATCAGCACCTGGCCGCGCAGCACGGTATCGCCGTCGCGCGCCTCTTTCACCTCCACCGCGCAAAGGCCGTTCAGCCGGCGCGCGAAGGCCTCGGTGAATTTCTCCGGCATATGCTGGACGATGACCACACCGGGGCAATCCGGCGGCAGGTCCTCCAGCACGACGCGCAGGGACTCCGTGCCGCCGGTCGAGGCGCCGATGCAGATGATCCGCTCGGTGGTCCGCGCCATGGCGGCGCCCTTGGGCGGCGGCAGCATCGCGTCCGCCGTCAGTTTCTTCTGCCCGGTCCGGCGCTCTTCCGCATTGCGCGAGCGCGGCACGTTCTTGAGGCGGGCATGGCCAGCCGCCTTCACCACGTCGCAGATCCGGATCTTGGAATCCTCGAGGAACTTCGGGATATCGACCCGGGGCTTCAGGATCACGTCGACCGCGCCGGCCTCCAGCGCCTGCATCAAGGTCTCCGATCCTTCCTCGGTCAGCGACGAGCACATGACCACCGGAATCGGCCGCTGCTGCATGATCTTCCTGAGGAAGGTGATGCCGTCCATGCGCGGCATCTCGACGTCGAGGGTGATGACGTCGGGGATCTCATCCTGGATCCGCTTTGCGGCAACGAAGGGATCCGATGCCGTTCCCATCACCTCGATGCTAGGATCGGATTCCAGGATCCGGGTGAGCGTTTCGCGCACCGACGCCGAATCGTCGACGACCAGGACTCTCAGCTTTTGCATGGCGCTCAGTTTCGGCGAAACACCGTCGGACCGGCAAGGGTCAGCGGCAGGTCGAACCCGGCCAAGGTCTCGGAATGGCCCATGAAGAGATAGCCACCCGGCCGCAGATGGCTGCACAGGCGCTGCAGCACTGCGTTCTGGGTCGGCTTGTCGAAATAGATCAGGATGTTCCGGCAGAAGATGACGTCGAAGTCATTGTCCAGCGGATAGGTCGTGTCCATCAGGTTGAGCCGCGCATACTGCACCTGGGCGCGCAGCTCCGGCACGATGCGGGCAAGGCCGCGCTTCGGATTCTTGTCGCGCAGCACGTAGCGCTGGTAGAGCGCATCCGGCACCGGCGCCATCATGGCTTCCGGATAGATGCCGGCGACCGCGGTCTCCAGCACCTGGGTGCAGAGGTCGGTCGCCAGGATCTCGTATTCGAAGCCGCGGTTGCGCGCGGCGAACTCGGCCAGCACCATCGCCAGGGTATAGGGCTCGGCCCCGATCGAGCTCGCCGAGCTCCAGACCTTCACCGGCTTGCGGCCGGCGCGGTGGCGCGCGACGTCGCCGAGCACGCTCTCCTCCAGGATTCGGAAGTGATCGGGCTCGCGAAAGAACTCGGTCTTGTTGGTGGTGACGGCGTCGATCAGGTGGACCTGCTCGTCATCCAGGCCGCCTTCCTCGAACAGGTAATGGCAATATTGTGCGAAGGTCGCATAGCCGGTCGCCTTCAGGCGGCGGCGCAGGCGGCCTTCGACCATGGTGAGCTTGTTCGGCGGCATCTTGATGCCGCTGTAGCCCTGGATGAACTTCGCCAGCTTCTCGAAGTCCTTCCGGCTCAGGGAATTCCCGTGGGAGTTTGGATTCCCCGAGCCGGCGCTGGCGGTGTTGCGCGTGATGGCGTTCATCAGACGCGTTCGAACTCGGCGTCGCGGGCATCGGCGCCGCCCGAGGTCATGTCGAGCGAGAAG
>JAYSFH010000250.1:0-5999 GCA_041913405.1 Dongia sp.
AGGAGCCCTGCTCGCGCGCGAGATCGCCGGCCGGCCGCATCAAAGTGCCGCCCTTGAGGACGGTCAGCGGGTTCATCGAGGCGACGAACTGGCGGACATAGTCGTTCACCGGATTGAGGATGATCTCCTCCGGCCGGCCGAACTGGACAACCCGGCCCGCTTCCATGATGGCGATCCGGCTGCCGATCTTCAGCGCCTCGTCGAGATCGTGGCTGACGAAGATGATGGTCTTGTGCAGCCGGCGCTGCAGCTCCATCAGCTCGTCCTGGAGGTGCTCGCGGATCAGCGGGTCCAGGGCCGAGAACGGCTCGTCCATCAGCAGGATATCCGCCTCGGTCGCGAAGGCGCGCGCAAGGCCCACGCGCTGCTGCATGCCGCCGGAAAGCTCGTGCGGGAACTTCTCGGCGAACTTGTCGAGCCGCACCAGGGCGATCTTCTCGTCGACCACCTTGTCGCGATCGGCCTTGCTCATGCCGCGGACGTCGAGGCCGAAGCCGACATTCTCATGAACGGTCAGCCAGGGCATCAAGCCGAACTGCTGGAACACCATGGAGATGTTGTTGCGGCGGACCTGGCGCAGAGTCTCGGCGTCGCAGCTTGCGACGTCGACCTCGCGCTTGCCGTCGTTGACGATGACCTTGCCGCGGCTGACCTTGTTGAGGCCGTTGACGCAGCGCAGCAGCGAGGACTTGCCGGAGCCGGACAGGCCCATCAGCACCAGGATCTCGCCGCGATCGACGAAGACCGAAGCGTCGTGCACGCCAACCAGGCAGCCGGTCTTGTCGAGGATGCTGTCCCGGCCCTCGCCCTTGTCCAAGAGAGAAATCGCTTCGGCCTGGTGCTGGCCGAAGACCACGTCGACATGCTCGAAGCGGACGGCGGTTTGTGCGGTCATGACGGCCTCAGGCTTTCTTCACACGACGGCGCCGCGTCGGCTGCTTCAAGATGCGGTCGAGGATGATGGCGAGAATGACGATCGCGAGACCCGCTTCGAAGCCCAAGGCGACATTGGCGGAGGCGAGCGCCCGGACCACCGGCACGCCGAGGCCCGGCGCCCCCACGAAGGAGGCGATCACCACCATCGACAGCGACAGCATGATGCATTGGGTGACACCGGCCATGATGCTGGGCAGGGCCGCCGGCAGGGTGACCTTGAACAAGAGCTGCGAGCGGGTGCAGCCGAAGGCCTCGCCGGCTTCCACCAGCGCGGTGTGAACCTGGGTGATGCCGAGGTAGGTCAGTCGCACCGGCGCCGCGACGGCAAACAGGAAAGTCGCCACGACCGCGGGAACCATGCCCAGGCCGAACAGCGCCAGGGCGGGGACGAGATAGACGAAGCTCGGCAGCGTCTGCAGCAGATCGAGCACCGGCGCCACCGCGTTGAACAGCCATTTGCGCCGCGCGCAGACGATGCCGAGCGGAATGCCGACCGCGAGGCTGACCAGGGTCGAGAAGAAGACCAGCACCAGGGTGTTGATCATCTCGTCCCACATGCTCTGGTTCCAGATGAACAGGAACCCGACCACCGTGAAGGTCGGGATCTTCCAATCCCGATGCCGCCAGGCCGCCAGCAGGGCGACGACGAGGATGAAGACCAGCGGTGGAACCGCATTCAGGAGGTCCGCCACCCATTCCATGAAACCGGTGGCGTTGGTCGAAAGGAAGTCGAACAGCCAGCCGAAATAGAGCTTGATCCAATCGATGACGGCCTTGGCCCAAGGCCCGACCGGGATCTTGAAGCCGGTGATGATCGCAGCGATCTGTTCCATGACGCCCCCAGGAACCTTCGCGGCCCGCGTTCCCCCCGGGCCGAGCAAAGGAAACGGCCTCAGCTTAAGAGATTAAGCTGAGGCCGCCTAGCAATCGTTGCAGTTTCGTGCAACTCCGGTCGGTTCAGAGACCCAGCGACTTCTTCACCGCCGCGGCGCCGTCGCCGCCGTCCACGGTGGTGACGCCGGCCAGCCAGGTGTCGAGCACGCCCGGGTTCGCCTTGAGCCAATTGGTGGCGGCGGTGTCGCCGTCCGAGCCCTTGCCGATCTCATCCATGACAGCGGATTCCATGGCGAGGTCGAACTTCAGGTTGGTGAGCAGCTTGCCCATGTTCGGGCAGTCGGTGACGTAGCCCGGGCGGGTCAGCGCGTTGATCTTCGCATCGCCGAAGCCGTCCTTCTCGAAGCCGGTCAGGTAGACCAGCTTCATCTGGCCCATGACCGGATGCGGCGCCCAACCGAGGAAGGCGACCCACTCCTTCTTCTCCATGGCCTTGGTCGCCTGGGCCAGCATGCCCTGCTCCGAGGATTCGACGAGCTCCATGCCGCCCATGCCGGAGTTCGGATCGTCGATCTTGGCCTGGATGATCTTGTTGCCGTCGTTGCCCGGCTCGATGCCGTAGAACTTGTTGTCGAACTTGTCCTTGTTGGCGCCGAGGTCCTTGATGTCCTTCACGCCGGCGGCGGCGACATAGTCCGGAACCACCGGGCCATAGCCGGCGCCGACCAAGTTGGGCTCCATAGAATCGATCGACTTCGCGTCGATGTAGGGCTGCACGTTGGCGGCGTTCGACGGCATCCAGTTGTCGAGGAAGAAGTCGAGCTGCTTCGCCTTCAAGCTCTCCAGGATCACCGGCAGCGCCAGCACATCGATCTTCGACTTGTAGCCGAGACCCTTCAGCACCGTGTTCAAGAGGCCGTTCTGCGCGGTGTTGTCGGTCCAGCCCACATCCGCGAAATGCGGCTCGTGGCAGGCTTCCGGCTCGGCGGCGAAGGCGGCCGAGGCGGTCAAGGCCGTGACGGCCGCGGTGGCGGCGAGAAGATTACGCAACTTCATTGATTGTCTCCCATGTTGAACCAGCGTCCCAAGTCGCCTCGGCTCTTTCCGGCTGTTCTTGTTTTTGCCCTGCCGGTGCCGGGGCCTTCCTGCATGATTTTATACGTCGCGTTCATACCGCGAGTTTCACATCTACGCCATCTTATGACGCGTCCGCGGCATTTGCCCAGTCCTTTTTTGATTGATCGTCCAATATAAGACCCGCAGTATGGCCGGCTTGGAACAGGCGGGCGGGAGCAGATGCCGAAACTGGGGATGGAGGAAATCCGGCGCCGGCAGCTGATCGAGGCGACGATCGCCTCGATCCATGAGGTCGGCTTCGCGGAATCGAGCCTCAGCCGGATCTCCGCCAGGGCCGGGGTCTCGACCGGAATCGTCCATCATTATTTCGAGGACAAGGCCGAGCTGCTGGAATCCACCCTGCGGGCGTTGGGAACCAGGCTGCGGCTTTGCGTGGTGCAACGGTTGAACGCAGCCCGCACCCCGACCGAGCGGCTGCTGGCGGTGCTCGACGGCAATCTCGGCACCGAGATCTTCACGCCGGAAGGCGTTTCCGCCTGGCTTGCCTTCTGGGCCCAGGTGCCGACCAGCCCCCGCCTCGCCCGGATCCAGCATGTCATCATCTCGCGCCTGCGCGACAACCTGGTCCATGCCTTGAAGGGACTGGGGCGCAAGGATGCCCAAGAGATCGCCCGGGTGACCGAGGCGCTGATCGATGGGCTCTGGCTGCGCGCGGCTCTCGCCCAGGACGGGCCGGATTCCGCGCGGGCCCGCCGCCTGGTGCTCGACTATCTCAATGCCCGTTTGGATACCAAGCTGAAATGAAATTCGACCGCATATTCGATTATGTCATCGTCGGCGCCGGCTCGGCCGGCTGCGTGCTGACCCAGCGCCTGAGCGAGGATCCGGCGCTCAAAGTTTGCGTCCTGGAAGCGGGGCCGAAGGATCATTGGTGGAACTGGCAGATCCATATGCCGGCGGCGCTGATGTATAACCTCTGCCACGACCGCTACAACTGGTACTACGAGACCGAGCCCCAGCCCTACATGAACAACCGCGTCATGTACTGGCCGCGTGGCCGCGTGCTCGGCGGCTCGTCCAGCCTGAACGCCATGGTCTATATCCGCGGCCATGCGCTGGATTACGACCGCTGGGCCTTCAAGGAGAACTGCCCGGGCTGGTCCTACCAGGAAATCCTGCCCTACTTCCGCCGCGCCGAGCATTCCGAGAGCCGCAACGACCAGTATCACGGCCAGGACGGCCCGCTCTGGACCCATACCGGCAATACGCCGAACCCGCTCTATGATGCCTTCATCGAGGCGATGCAGCAGGCCGGCTA
The DNA here is from genome assembly GCA_041913405.1 of Dongia sp. Classification (GTDB taxonomy): domain Bacteria; phylum Pseudomonadota; class Alphaproteobacteria; order Dongiales; family Dongiaceae; genus Dongia. The sequence goes on from JAYSFH010000250.1 coordinate 4,166, forward strand.
TCCGCTGACCGAGGACATGAACGGCTATCAGCAGGAAGGTGCGGGCAAGATGGACATGACGACCCACAACGGGCGTCGCTGGTCCGCCGCGCAAGCCTATCTCCGCACCGCCGAGAAGCGCGCGAACGTCACGGTCGAGACGGGAGCCCTCACCAGCCGGGTGCTGTTCGAGGGCAGGCGTGCGGTCGGCGTCGAGTTCAAGCAGAACGGCCAGGTGAAGCGCTTTCGGGCGGAACGCGAGGTCATCCTCTCCGGCGGTGCCATCAACTCGCCGCAGCTGCTGATGCTCTCCGGCGTCGGGCCGGCGGATCACCTCCGCGAGGTCGGCGTGCCTGTTCAGCACGACCTGCCGGGCGTCGGCCAGAATCTCCAGGAGCATCTGGAGATGTATGTGCAGCAGCAATGCAAGCAGCCGATCACGCTTTACACTTACACCAAGCCGGCGCCGATGATCGCGGCCGGCATCCAGTGGTTCCTGACCAAGAAGGGCATCTGCGCCACCTCGCATCTCGAGGCCGGCGGCTTCATCCGTTCCGAGGCGGGCATCGAGCATCCGAATCTGCAGTTCCACTTCCTGCCCTCGACGGTCAACGACCACGGGCGCAAGAACGGCACCAGCCATGCCTATCAAGTGCATATCGGCAACATGCGCCAGGAGGCGCGCGGCTGGATCAAGTTGAAGTCGGCGGACCCGACCGATCATCCGCGCATCCAGCCCTTCTACCTGCAGACCGAGCGCGATCGCCGCGAGTTCCGCGACGCGGTGAAGCTGACCCGCGAGATCTTCGCCCAGAAGGCCTTCGATCCCTATCGCGGTCCGGAGATCCAGCCCGGCAGCCACGCGCAGAGCGACGAGGAAATCGACGCTTTCGTGCGGGCACGGGCCGACAGCGCCTATCACCCGTCGTGTTCGTGCAAGATGGGCACCGATGCGATGGCGGTGGTGGATCCGCAGGCGCGGGTGCATGGGCTCGATGCTTTGCGGGTGGTCGATGCCTCGATCATGCCCTCGGTGGTCAGCGGCAACCTCAATGCGCCGACCATCATGATGGGCGAGAAATGCTCCGACATGATCCTCGGCAAGCCCGCGCTGCCGAAATCGAACGCGCCGGTTTATCAGGCCAAGGACTGGCAGACGCGGCAGCGGTAGCGGCCGCGAGTTATCCTCGCTCCCACCCCTTAGATCTTCTGCGTTGCCCCCTCCCCCGATCTCCGTAGATTGGACAAGACGGCGCTGCACCCCCGCGGCGTCGCGCAAGGAGGCCAGGATGACCCACTGTCTCTGTCCGGCCGCGCAGTGTTGCTGCGGCTGTTGAAGCCGGCTCGGCGCGTCTAGCCGCGCCCTCAAACCCTACCAACCCGATCAAGTCACCGCGCACGCGCAACCCGCGTGCCGCGCATAGAGGAGTATTCTCATGTCTCTCGCCCGTACCCTGGTCACGGCCCTGGCCTTCGGCCTCGGCCTGTCGACGGCGGCCCAGGCCGCCGACATCACCGCCACCATCGCCTACCAGACCGGCGTCTCGCCCGGGGCCCGCGCCGTCGCTTCCGGCGAGATAGCAGCCAACCCGGGCTGGAAGGTCGGGTTCCGCCAGTTCAATTCCGGCGCCGAGATCTTCGCCGCCATTGCTGCAGGGGATGTGCAGATCGGCGAGGTCGGCTCCAGCCCCTATGCCGCCTCGGTCAGCAAGGGGATCGACGTGAAGGCGGTCTACATCTCCGGCGCGGCCGGCGAGGACGAGGCCCTGGTGGTGCGCAACGGCAGCGGCATCGAAAGCCTGAAGGACCTGAAGAGCAAGAGGCTCGCCGCGGCGCCGGTCTCGACCGACCATTT